>NZ_KV821496.1:75704-84181 GCF_001815675.1 Neisseria sp. HMSC065D04 | reverse complement strand
CTTGTCCTGATTTAAAGTTAATCCACTATATTTGGATTGCGGGCTTAATCAGGTTTTATGCAGTGTATTGATAAATATTGAGAAAATAATGTCTTGTTACTCTCTTTATATTGTGTCAAAACACGGATATTTAAAAGCTGTTCTACGAACGAATGGGTTTGATATCGCTCAGACTCAGCCTGATAAAAAAGGCTGAATAAAAGTGATAGCTTTGTTATAATGAAACTATAGAGATTTCCATCAGTTTCTTGGCATTGCGCCGTTTTATCCATATCAACGAAAGAGGAAAACAAAATGTTTCCAGAATATCGCGATTTAATTTCAAAATTAAAACAAGAAGATGCGCATTTTGCACGATTGTTTGATGAGCATAACGAGCTGGATGACAAAATTACCGGTTTGGTAAACAACCCTGTTACCAGCGGCTCTGAAGAAATCGAAGAGCTGAAAAAAGCTAAATTGAAACTGAAAGACGAGTTGTACGCTCTTCTGCAAAAAGCAGCAGGCAAATAATTCGAGTTTCTCAGGTCGTCTGAAACCGATATCGGGATTTCAGACGACCTTTTTGTTTGCGGATGAAACGTAGGACGGGATAAGGCAAAGGAATCACAGACAATAAACAGGTGCTGGTTTTATTGCATGAATACAAAGCAAAGGTCGTCTGAAAACGCTTGCGCGTATATTTTCAGACGACCTTTTTCATTCCATTTACAGCCATTGCGCCAAGGATTCGGTATCCAGGTTCCATTGCCAGACGCCGTTGTCCGTGCCATCCAATCCGCGCAGGAAGAGGTATCGGATGGCGATTTTGGGTAACGGTTTGCCGCGCAGTTTGAAATAGCGGGCTACGGCGATGGCGTAGATGAGCGCTTGCAGGTAGTAGTGGTGGTCTGCTACGGCTTCGTTCATGGCTTGTTGCGTATAGGCTTCGGCGCTGTCGCCCAGATGGTTGGATTTGTAATCAATGATGCACACGAGGTCGTCTGAATCTTGGCAGACCATGTCGATGAAGCCGTTGAGAAAGCCTTGTATATCTTGGAAATCTAATCTTTCTGCGGCTTCGATGCATTCCGGCGGCAGTGAACTGTTTTCGCGGGCAAACCAGCGGCGCAGGTCATGGAGTTTGAAGTCTTCGGTGTAGAGGGTGAACCCCATTTCCGGAAGGTGACGCTCGGGTGGGATTTCAGACAGGCTTTGTGCAACAAGGCGCGTTTTGCGGCAGGTGTCGAGCATTTGTTTGACGGCATCTGTCCAGAGTAGGTCGAAGCCGTAGCGGGTCAAGGTTTCGGCTATCAGGCTGCTTTGGCTTTCGGCGCTTTGGGCAAAGTTGAATTTTTCCAACATTTCATGCAGGCAGACACCGGCGTTGGCGCCGCGCGGGAAATGGTGGATGTCGGTGTTTGGGAGGTCATCTGAAACGAGGAGGGCGGTTTCAGACGACCTTTCTGTTTCGGCGGCGGTTTCTGCGGGGTCGAGTGCGGGTTGTAATTCTTCGCGTTCGTCGTCCCGGGTTTTGACTTGGCGGCTGAGGCCGGTAAAGCTGGTATGTCGGATGAACTGAAATCCACGGGCGGGGATAACGGCGGCTTGATAGAGGTTGTCTGAAAGTTGGCGGTTTTGCGCGGCTGCGGGTTGCGGCGCGTCTTCGGAAAAGCTGAAGTCGGTATGTTCGGGGGGATTGTTGAGGAAACGCAGCCAGTTGTTTTTCAGCATTTGCAGCTCGCCTACGGCTTTGTTTGCTTTGCGTTCTTGTTCATAAGCTTGGCGGGTAGACACCCGATTGCTGTCGGCGCTGCCTTCAAGCAGGTAGGCAAAAGGGGAATCGGCGGTATCGCCGCAATGGGCGGCATAAAGGACAAGCTGCTCTTCGGCACGGGTCAGCGCGACGTACAGCAGGCGCAGGCGTTCTGCCATTTCTTCGTCGGCAAGGTGGATACAGTCTTCTTCGTCGAGTTGCGATTTGGCAAGCAGTTCCGTAGTGTGGTCGGCGGTGTGGAGGATTTGCCAATCGGCGGGCTTCATGTCTTTCGCGTCCCAAACGAAAGGGCAATAGACCAAAGGATATTGCAAACCTTTGGAGGCATGCATGGTGACGATTTTGACCAGTGCTTCGTCGCTTTCAAGCCGTAACAGTCCTGATTCGCCGACAGAGCGGTCTTGCGCGAGGCTGATTTGGTCGTTGAGCCATTGATGTAGGGCAGCGGGACTGAGGCTTTGTCCTTCTTCTTCAGAGAGGCACTCTAAAAGCTGATGGAAATTAGTGAGGCCGCGCTCGTCACCTCGTGCAAGCAGTCCGGTTTCGATGCCGTGCAACGAGGAGAAGTGTTGCAGCGCGGCATAAATCCCGCTTTTCCGCCAAATGGAGACGGATTCGGCGGCGGTGTTTATCCAGTTTAATAATTCGGCTTCGTTGCGGTTGAGTTGATACAGGGCTTGCGCGTCGTAGCCGAACAATGTGCCGGATAAGACAAAGCGCAGCGAGCCGATTTGTCCGGGATTGAGCCAATAATCCAACAGCGCGGCAAGGGCGAGGGCTTCGGGCGTGGTGAAAACCGATTCTCTTGAGAGCAAAACGCTTTGTATGCCGCGCGTCTTCAGCGCTTTTGCCACCATCACGCCTTCGTTAAACGTCCTGACCAAGACGGCAATGTCGCCCGAAACGACCGGCCTGTCTTTGAATTTCAGACGACCCTCGGCAGCTTCGTTGAGCGTGTGGGCGATTTCGTCGGCGCAATATTCGGAGGCACGGCGGCGCAAGATGTCTTTGTTGAGTACTTCGTCGTCTTTGCCGTTGAGCCAGAGTATCTGTATGGCAGTTTGGGGCGGCGAAAGCCGGCTTTCGGAACGTGCGGCGCCGACTTCGGTATAGTCTATGCCGTCCAAGACGAAAGGGCGGTTTTTGCAGCGGAACAATGCGCCTATGCCGTTAATCAGCTTGGCATGGCTGCGGTAATTGGTCGCCAGTGTGTAGCTGTGTTGCGCGTCGGCTGCGGCTTGCAGATAGGCGTAAATGTCGGCACCGCGAAAGCTGTAAATCGCTTGTTTCGGGTCGCCGACTAGGAATAAGGGCTTGTTTTGGCTGATAAAGATTTTTCGGAAGATTTCGTATTGCAGCGGGTCGGTGTCTTGAAATTCGTCAATCAAGGCGATGCGCCAGTTTTGAGCCACCGCTTGAGCCAGTGAATCGGCCTGCGGGTTGTCGGTTAATGCGTCGTAAACATCAAGCAGTAAATCGTCGAAACCGCGTTCGCGCTTGGATTTTTTCTGTTCGTTCAGACTGGCATTAAGATGGTCAAGCAGGTCGAGGTGGAGCAGGGTAAGCGTCTCTTCTTCGGCTTGCACGATGGCAGCCGAATCTGCGCCGAGATTCGCCAATATCTGCAAATCGGCAAAGGCGGCAGCATCGGGAGTATTGCCTTTTTTGACTTTGGACTCTAAGGCTTCTGCGGCAAACATGGGCAGCTTTTCTGCCGTCGTTTTGCTAAAAGAAGGAAGGGCATCGGATTGGGAGGCGGATTGGAGTTCGAGAAAGACGGTTTTGAATGTTTTTTCTTGGTATGAGTTGCCATTTAATATCGGACGGATGCGCCAGAATGTTTCTTCCAAAGCGTCCAATTTGGGGCGCACTTTTTCCCATGTTTTCCGAAATTTTTCCTGCGCGGCGACTAAGTCTGCTTCGGGTCGTCTGAAAACCAAATACGGACGGCTGACGAACTTTTGTATTGCCGCCAACATGGTTTGCGGCGTTTGGCGGCGTTGGAATACCAGCTTCGCCAAAATGGGATGATTGACGATGCGGTCGCGCCAAAAATCTTGAGCGGGAATCAGCAGGCGGTCACGGCTGTCTTCGGTCAGCTCGACATCCATAGGCGCGCGGCACAAAAACGCATAATCGCGCAAAATGCGTTGGCAGAAGCCGTGAATGGTATAAATCGCGGCGTTGTCGAATTGCCCGATGGCAGCCTTGAGGCGGACAATCAGCCGCGCTCGACTTTCTTGAGCCAATGCCTGTTTGAGCAAACCGGTCAGAAACACATCGCCCGGATGATTGTCTCGGCAGTATGCTGCGAGGTCGTCTGAAAGATTGTCCGTATCCTCCACGCTCTCCAAAGCCTGCAATACTTCGTCCAAACGGGCGCGCAAACGGGTTTTCAATTCCGCCGTTGCCGCCTTGGTAAAAGTAACGGTCAAAATGCTTTCGACAGGCATCTGCTCAAGCACGACCAAACGCGTGAACAAAGCCGCAATGCCGTAGGTTTTGCCCGTGCCGGCAGAGGCTTCAATCAGATTGGTACCTGCTATGGGGATGCTTAGGGGATCGAAGGCTGGAATGGAGGCATTGGCGGGCATGATAAAAGGAGGGAAGTACAGACAGAAGGCGTAATCATAGCAGAGGTCGTCTGAAAACGGTGGGGAGCTTGGGGGTGAAAACGGGCTTTGGCTTGGTTGTATGGCAGGCTTGCGATTTTCGGTTGCATTCCGTTGGATTTATAGTGGATTAAATTTATAGTGGATTAAAATTGCAATGATACGGTGTTGCCAACGCCCTTATGTACTACCCGTACACGGCGGGCGTTGCCGCCTTGTCTCATTTTTATTTTAATCCACTTATAAATCAGGACAAGGCGACGAAGCCGCATACAGTACAGATAGTACAGGCGAGGCAAAACGCCGTACTGGTTTAAAGTTAATCCACTATAATTGTTGATATCAGCCGTAGAAATAGGGTAAGGCAAACAAAAAACGGCAGCTTTTAGGCTGCCGTTTTCTTTAGTGCGATTAAGCTTGGTCTTCCGGTTTGTCAGATAACTCTTGGGCTTTATCAGTTGGCTCTCGAGCGGTTTCTGTGGAAGCAGGTTCATGCTGACTGACTGCTTCCGGAGCTTGTGTTGCCGCTTCGGTTTCAGATTGTTCCGGATTGTCCTGACGCAGATTGTGACTGTAATCTTTAGGCGGGCTGGGTTGCTTGCCTGCCATAATTTCCAGCACTTGATCGCGGTCTATGGTTTCCCAATCCATCAAGGCTTTGCACATAATTTCCATCTTATCGCGGTTTTCATCAAGGATTTTGTAAGCTACTTGATACTGCTCATCCAAGATGCGGCGAATTTCTGCGTCGATTTCTTGTTGGGTTTTTTCGGAAATGTTTTGAGAACGGGTAATGCTGCGTCCCAAGAATACTTCGTCTTCATTTTCCGTATAAACCATTACGCCCATTTTATCGCTCATGCCGTAACGGGTGACCATCTCGCGTGCCATTTGGGTGGCACGTTCAAAATCGTTGGATGCGCCGGTGGAAATACGGCCAACGAAGATGTCTTCGGCAATGCGTCCGCCAAACAAGATGGAAAGCTGACTCAGCATTTGGTCTTTATACATGCTGATACGGTCGCGTTCGGGAAGCTGCCAAGTCAAACCGAGCGCACGGCCGCGCGGCATGATGGTCACTTTGTGAACCGGGTCGGTAAACGGCAGGCTTTCGGCAACAATCGCATGACCTGCTTCATGGTAGGCGGTCGCACGTTTTTCGTCCTCGTGCATTACCATGCTGCGGCGTTCGGGACCCATATAGATTTTGTCTTTGGCATCTTCAAAATCGCTTTGGTCGACTTTGATTTTGTTGCGGCGGCCTGCAAACAGGGCGGCTTCATTGACCAAGTTGGCCAAATCCGCACCGGAGAAGCCGGGTGTGCCGCGTGCCAATGATGTCAAATCTACGGATTCGTCCAAAGGTACTTTTTTCGCGTGGACTTTCAGGATTTGCTCGCGGCCGCGGATATCGGGCAGCGGAACAACAACCTGACGGTCGAAGCGGCCGGGGCGTTGCAATGCCGGATCCAGTACGTCGGGACGGTTGGTTGCGGCGATGACGATAACGGTATGATTGCTTTCAAAACCGTCCATCTCGACCAAAAGCTGGTTCAAGGTTTGTTCGCGTTCGTCGTTGCTGCCGCCCAAGCCGGCACCGCGTTGACGGCCGACAGCGTCGATTTCGTCAATGAAAATGATACAAGGGGCGTTTTTCTTCGCTTGTTCAAACATATCGCGCACGCGGCTTGCACCGACGCCGACGAACATTTCAACAAAGTCGGAGCCTGAAATGCTGAAGAAAGGCACACCGGCTTCGCCTGCGATGGCTTTTGCCAGCAAAGTTTTACCGGTACCCGGGCTGCCTGCCAGCAAAATGCCGTGCGGAACGCGGCCGCCCAAGCTTTGATAGCGGTTGGGGGATTTCAGATAATCGACGATTTCTTGTACTTCTTCTTTTACTTCATCACAACCGGCAACATCGGCAAAGGTAACTTTATTGGTTTCTTTGTCCATCAGGCGGGCGCGGCTTTTACCGAAAGAGAATGCGCCGCCCTTGCCACCGCCGCCGTTCTGCATACGCATGAAGTAGAACCATGCACCAATCAGCAGCAATACCGGCAGCAGGCTGAAAACCAGGCTGGTAAAGATACTCGGTTTTTCTTCAGGGATAACGTTGACGCGGACTTTATTGTCCAAAAGCGTTTTGACCAAATTATCGTCTAAAGGCGCATTGGTGAAGAAAGTGGATTTATCGGTACGTTCGCCTTTGATCAGATAGCCGATGATGGCGGAGCCTTCGATTTTGACGTTGCTCACTTCACCGTTGTTTACCTGTTGGATAAATTGAGAGTATTCGATTTGCTGCTTGTTTTCCTGCTTGCTGGTTAGTGCGTTGAACGCAGCCATCAGACCGACGCACAAAGCGACCCATAACAGGATGGACTTAAAGGTATTCCCCACTTAGCCAGACTCCATGATATTAAGATAAACGAAAGGAAGATTTTAAAACACGCTGCCTGTATTGTCAGCGTTTATTTTTTCCTAATAAATAAATCTCACTGGAACGATTGCGTGATGCTTCGGGCTTGCGCGTCTGCACCGTTCCGAAGATTTCGCGCATGGCTGCCATATATTCCTGATAGCCCGCTCCCTGAAATACCTTCACCAAAAAGCTGCCGCCCGTTTTCAAATGATTGACGGCAAAGTCCAAAGCCAGTTCGCACAAGTAAAAGCTACGGGCTTGGTCGGTTACGGCGTTACCCGACATATTGGGTGCCATATCGCAAATTACAAGGTCTAGTGGGCGGGCGTCCAGCAGGGTTTCAAATTGCCCTAATACTTCGTCCTCCCTGAAGTCGCCCTGAATAAAAGAAACGCCTTCTATTTCATCCATAGGCAGGATATCCAATGCGAACACACGCCCTGAATTGCCGACCAGTTTTGCCGCTACTTGCGACCAGCTGCCCGGCGCGCTGCCTAAATCCGCCAAAACCGTGCCGGGTTTGATTAATTTGTCTTTTTCGTTGATTTCCAGTAGTTTATATGCAGCGCGGGCGCGATAGCCGTCTTTTTGCGCCATGTGGACGTAATGATCGTTGACGTGTTCGTGAAGCCAGGCTTTTGATGATTTTGAACGTACTGCCATAATTAATTTAATGATTTAGAGAAACGCTGTATTGTACGTTATTTTCCCCCGAGATTGCGCCAAATCGCGTACAATGCCGCATTATTCTTTCTTTTCAAGCAATAGAACATGACTGACAATAAATTAAGTACCAAAGAAATTTTGGAATTGAAAGCCCGTGCCCATCACCTTCATCCTGTTGTAATGGTGGGACAACAAGGTTTGACCGAGTCCGTTATCAAAGAAACCGATGCCGCCCTGACGGCGCATGAGTTAATCAAAGTCCGTGTATTTGGCGACGACCGCGCCGAGCGCGTTGAAATTTGCAATGCGCTGTGCGAAGCCGTTGATGCGCAACTGGTTCAGCATATCGGCAAACTGTTGGTGTTGTGGCGTAAAAACTTGGAGGTTTGATTCTTCAAGAGCATATTCAGACATCTTAAGGACAGATGTACAAAAGGTCGTCTGAAAATATTTATGACTCTTACCAAGTGTTTTTGTTATGCGCTCGTAAAATCAGGAAAATCGATAAACTCTCTGAGATTGATTACTGTCAATGGGAACATACCCGCAGTTTTTAAAGCTGCAGATTGGCTATACTAACGATAGGAGCACATCATGAAAGCATTATCTGTTGCACTGGTTTTATTGACTTTGGCAGGCTGTCACAATACTTGGAACGGCGTTCGGGAAGACGGTTCACGCATTATCGGGCGTTCTGTCAGCGGTATTGGGCACGGTATCGGTAAGGCAGGTCAGGCATTGGAACGTACCGGTAGCAGAATCGACAACCGCCAACAAGTACAGCCTCAAATGTCCGGACAGAATCAATATCCCTACCCGGCGCAGAACCAATATCCTGAGCAGAATCAATACCAATACTAAGTCTTTTTTTAATGTCGACCCCGATTACATGGTTTGTAGTCGGGGTTTTGGTTTTTCAGACGACCTTTATCCTGTATGATTCGGGATTGGCAATGAAATGGGCATATCTTTAGCCGTCTTCTTACTTATAGTGGATTAACTTTAAACCAGTACGGCG
>NZ_KV821496.1:71568-75604 GCF_001815675.1 Neisseria sp. HMSC065D04 | reverse complement strand
GTCGCCTTGTCCTGATTTAAATTTAATCCACTATCTATTTATAACAATATGAAAAATCTCATTTTCTGGCTTGCGCTGTTGGCTGCGGCTTTCAGTTTTTTTTATTATCAGCAAAACCATAGAATTTCTCATACCGAGCTGATTCATGCTGAGTCGCCGCATGACAGGTCTTCCGTGTCTTCATTCGGCGGATTGGCTTACCTGAATTTTTTGCGTGCAGGCGCGGGGCTGCCGACTTTGGCGCATTCGTCGGTTTTAGAAAAGTCCGCCCGCAATCATGCGCGTTATTTGTTGCAGAACCCTGAAGACGGTCATGACGAACGTCATCGCAGCAATCCGTTTTTTACCGGTTACCGCCCGAATGAACGCGCCCGCAAGGTAGGTTATCTTTATGATGGCGTACATGAAAATATCACCACCGGTTTTTATCCGTATCCTGAAGATATGGATACCAATTTGCCGGTTCAGCAGCAGATTGACGGTTTGATGACCGCTATTTATCACCGCTTCTCTCTGTTGGAACAAGGCATTGATGAAGCCGGTGCGGCATTTGAGCATCGTGATGGGCGCATATCGGTCGCCATCAATCAGGGAAATCATCAGTTTAATTTTTATTGCGGTTTAGGCAGGGTTTATCCTGAACCGGGACGGCGTTACTATCAAAATGCCTGCAACAACAATGCCATTGTTTATGCGGACGAAGTCAAGGCGCAACGCGAGTTCTTATATGTCGTTTATCCGCAAGGTGATTTTGCCATGCCGGATTTTCACGGCGAACACCCCGATCCCATGCCGGGACACGAATTTACCGGCAATCCGGTCAGTATCGCTTTTTCGGAATCTGCCGGAAAAATCAAAATGCGGTCGTTCAAGCTTTATCAGGGCAAATCCGAGATAGAGAAGGTCAAGGTGTTGACGGCAAGCAATGATCCGAATCAAACGTTTTCTGATCGTCAATTTGCCTTATTTCCTTTATTGCCTTTGGAATACGATACCGCGTATCGTGCCGTATTCGAGTATGAGCGCAATGGCAAATCTGAAAAAGCCGAATGGACGTTCCGAACGAAAAAGCCTGATTATCCTTACTTTATCGTTAAAGGTGGCGAAAAATTGGCGGTTGAATCGGGTAAGAAATATTTCATTCATTGGAAGGATTTTTGGTGTCAGCGGGAATGCGAAGAGTATGTTTACCGCCAACGCGGCAAAGCGAAACTCGAAGTCATGGAGCGTCAGATCGGCGGTATGGTGGTACGGGTTACCGGAGACAAAGGCGATGATGTCCGGTTAACGCCGAAAGAAGAAAACGATAAGGCGGTCTTACTTTATATCTGGCAATAGGCAATCAAGGTCGTCTGAAACCTAAACAGGTTTTCAGACGACCTTCTTTATATGCAACAAGACAAAGCAGGGTGGGGCAAGATACTTTATTGTTTGGGTGAACCGTAAAACTGTTAGAATAGCGGAAATTTTATTTCTTGTTTCTCAAACAATGATCCGCCATCCGAAAATTGCCGCCCATACGCGTTATGCCTTTATCTGTATCGGACTGATGATGCTTTCTTTCCTGATATATGTGGTTTTGGCAGTGTTTGATTTGGGCTTGGATATGTCGATGCGGATTGAGTTGACCCGTTTTGCGCTCATTTTAATCTTGCTGTTTGCGTTTTTAGGCGGCGTTTTTTCAATCTGGGTAGCGGTGCTGCGAAAGAAAATGGGGGTATGACATGAACCAAGTTGATAACAACATTCCTGAAGAAATCCGTTTGCAACATGACCGATCGGCTTTGGTTTTGGTTTATCGCGGTGAACGTAAAACCCTTCCTGCCGAATTTCTCCGCGTTTATTCTCCCAGTGCCGAAGTGCGCGGACATGGTGCGGGACAAGATGTCTTGCAGACAGGTAAAGCAGAAGTTACGATTTCTGATTTAGACCCTGTCGGTCAGTATGCGCTCAAAATTACTTTTTCAGACGGTCATAATAGCGGTTTGTATGACTGGGCTTATCTTTATAAATTGGCTTACGATTATGATGCGCTTTGGCAGGATTATCTTCGCAGGTTAAAAGAAGCCGGAGCTTCCAGAATACCGAGTGCCGCTGACCTTGTTGCCGGTAAAAAGCATTCCTGCGGCAGCGGCGGTTGTGGCGGGCATCATTGATTACTGAGCGTGTTTGTTCTTTTTGAAGCGGCATTGTGACGGACAGCAGGATGTCGGCAAAGCAGGCTCTGTTCCTCGCTTGAAAAAATATATCAGCCTGTCGGATGTCAAACAAAATCGGCTGGAAAGATACGGTCTTGAGGGTACAATGCCACTACACGGGGGCAAGTTGCGCTGCTATCTGAATAAAAAAGATTATTTAGCCATCCATTTGATAGACTATACCAAGCAGGTCCGCAAAAAGCATATCGTGAATGACGATAAAAATGCCATCACCTTCTGAGATGAAATTTCAGCATTCGGCGTAGCCATGGACAAATTGAAAGACAGGTTTGCCTCTCAATGATTAAACTTTCAGACGACCCCTAGAGCAAGGTCGTCTGAAAATCGAAATACCGTTTGAACCATATTGATTTCAGATTATTTTAGGAAAGCACCTCTATGAGCGACCACAAAACCCATTTCGGTTTCACTACCGTAAACGAAGAAGAAAAGGCAGGTAAAGTGGCCGAAGTGTTCCATTCCGTAGCCAAAAACTACGACATCATGAACGATGTCATGTCTGCCGGCCTGCACCGCGTTTGGAAACATTTCACCATCAATACCGCCCGTCTGAAAAAGGGCGATAAAGTGCTGGATATCGCCGGCGGTACCGGCGACCTGTCGCGCGGCTGGGCCAAGCGTGTGGGCAAAGAGGGCGAAGTGTGGCTGACCGACATCAACTCATCCATGCTGACAGTGGGCAGAGACAGACTGCTGAATGAAGGTTTGATTCTGCCCGTATCGCTGGCCGATGCCGAAAAATTGCCGTTTCCCGACAACTATTTCAATCTGGTTTCCGTTGCTTTCGGTTTGCGCAACATGACCCACAAAGATGCTGCGCTCAAAGAAATGTACCGTGTGCTCAAACCGGGCGGAACGCTCTTGGTGTTGGAATTTTCCAAAGTCTACAAACCACTGGAAGGCGCATACGATTTGTATTCCTTCAAACTGCTGCCGGTCATGGGCAAACTCATTGCCAAAGACGCAGACAGCTATCAATATCTGGCAGAATCCATCCGCATGCACCCCGATCAGGAAACATTGAAACAAATGATGCTGGATGCTGGTTTCGACAGCGTTGATTATCATAATATGAGCGCAGGCATCGTAGCCTTGCATAAAGGTGTGAAATTCTGATGCCCGAATCGGCTGACCTATCTGTCTGATGCCCATAGCCTATTCCAAAGTATCGGGCTTATGTTGATGGCTGAAAAAGGTCGTCTGAAAACCGATTGATAAGGTTTTCAGACGACCTTTGTTGTAAGAAATCTCTGAGTTGTACTGATATATAGCTGCCTGAAGGCGGCTGGCAAACAGACGGCGGCATGACTTCACTTTACCGCCCGTTTCAACACACAGCCGCCCGAAGGCGGCTGAATCCAGATATGCGCGGTTCTGCGACTGAGCCGATGTTTCAACACCCAGCCGCCTAAAGGCGGCTGGCCGGTGCGCCCTCTGCGGCGTGGTGGAAAAGGTGGTTTCAACACACAGCCGCCTAAAGGCGGCTGTCGCAGCCTTGTATAGTGTTCAAACTGGGTATGTACGGTTTCAACACACAGCCGCCTGAAGGCGGCTGCAAAGGTGAAGTTATGACAAATATGACAAAGGATGTTTCAACACACAGCCACCTGAAGGCGGCTGACAGGACGCGAGGCTGATAGCCGAATACTGCCGAAGTTTCAACACACAGCCGCCTGAAGGCGGCTGGACGGATATCTTCGCGGGTGTTGACGATAAGATGGTTTCAACACACAGCCGCCTGAAGGCGGCTGTACAGCGTTTCGCATAGATTACCCTTACTTATTCACGTTTCAACACACAGCCGCCTGAAGGCGGCT
>NZ_KV821496.1:70645-71468 GCF_001815675.1 Neisseria sp. HMSC065D04 | reverse complement strand
CACGTTTCAACACACAGCCGCCTGAAGGCGGCTGCTGCCCACGCGGTATCAGGGCTTATTTCTTCGTTGTAGTTTCAACACACAGCCGCCTGAAGGCGGCTGACTGCATTGATGTAAAAAATACCAATGTAATCAAGGTTTCAACACACAGCCGCCTGAAGGCGGCTGGATGGTTTGATATGTGTCGTCTGAAATAGTAATCGTTTCAACACACAGCCGCCTGAAGGCGGCTGGTCTGGCGTCAGTGCGACGCATTTCACAACAGCAGTTTCAACACACAGCCGCCTGAAGGCGGCTGGTACTTGATGTAGAGGGTAATTTGCATTTTGAAGTAGTTTCAACACACAGCTGCCTGAAGGCGGCTGACCAATCAACCGCCATCGGTAGCGGCGCAATCACTGTTTCAACACACAGCCGCCTGAAGGCGGCTGTTATAAAAACATCATTCAATTTAAATCAATTACTAGTTTCAACACACAGCCGCCTGAAGGCGGCTGCAGGTTTGAAATACAGTTTAACCACGGAGATATAGTTTCAACACACAGCCGCCTGAAGGCGGCTGTGCAAAACCCTGAACATGTCATCCGCGACAATCGTGTTTCAACACACAGCCGCCTGAAGGCGGCTGAATCGGGGCTCATACTTAAATCGGTTATTTCAAAAGTTTCAACACACAGCCGCCTGAAGGCGGCTGCGACTTCCAAAGCACGACCAAAGCCACAGCTTGGGTTTCAACACACAGCCGCCTGAAGGCGGCTGTGTTTCTAAAACTGTTGCTGATGTTGTTGTGGATGTTTCAACACACAGCCGCCTGAAGGCGGCT
>NZ_KV821496.1:70117-70545 GCF_001815675.1 Neisseria sp. HMSC065D04 | reverse complement strand
GATGTTTCAACACACAGCCGCCTGAAGGCGGCTGTTGACGGGCTTCTTGGCATATGCCCCAAAATTACCGGTTTCAACACACAGCCGCCTGAAGGCGGCTGGGAGGAGGATGGGGTGTCTGATTTTGGATTCCAAGTTTCAACACACAGCCGCCTGAAGGCGGCTGATGCGTATGCATATGTGCGTGGAGTATGACCGCAAGGTTTCAACACACAGCCGCCTGAAGGCGGCTGGAAGTGTGCGTGCGCAAAACATCGCCGTTTTCAAGTTTCAACACACAGCCGCCTGAAGGCGGCTGTTGCTTTATTATTGATGCAACTACCTTTATCACGTTTCAACACACAGCCGCCTGAAGGCGGCTGATCGCTTTGGCAGATAACAGCGCGGGTGTGGCTGCTGTTTCAACACACAGCCGCCTGAAGGCGGCT
>NZ_KV821496.1:69585-70017 GCF_001815675.1 Neisseria sp. HMSC065D04 | reverse complement strand
TTTCAACACACAGCCGCCTGAAGGCGGCTGGGGCCTTGAGCGTATCGACTTCTGCCTTCAGGGCGTCGTTTCAACACACAGCCGCCTGAAGGCGGCTGGGACACCGAGCATTTGCAGCCGTAGCCGTTGGGTGGGTTTCAACACACAGCCGCCTGAAGGCGGCTGGCGCCACGCATATCGGCATGTACTGGATATGGGCGGTTTCAACACACAGCCGCCTGAAGGCGGCTGGGCCTATTTAAAAATCATCCAGCCCACCACGACGGGTTTCAACACACAGCCGCCTGAAGGCGGCTGGGGGTGCATCGGTAAGCACGCCGACCGTGCCTAACGGTTTCAACACACAGCCGCCTGAAGGCGGCTGGATCCTTCGTCTGCGAGCATTTGCTCAACGAGATAGTTTCAACACACAGCCGCCTGAAGGCGGCTGGG
>NZ_KV821496.1:69257-69485 GCF_001815675.1 Neisseria sp. HMSC065D04 | reverse complement strand
TTCAACACACAGCCGCCTGAAGGCGGCTGGGCGAACGTCGAAAAGGCTGTCGAGGACTTCAATAAGTTTCAACACACAGCCGCCTGAAGGCGGCTGGGGGTAAGGACGGTGGCCGTCCGAAATGGTTGGGGTGTTTCAACACACAGCCGCCTGAAGGCGGCTGGGGGCTGTTTGACAATCTTTTGTGCTTCAACATATCGTTTCAACACACAGCCGCCTGAAGGCGGC
>NZ_KV821496.1:68858-69157 GCF_001815675.1 Neisseria sp. HMSC065D04 | reverse complement strand
TTCAACACACAGCCGCCTGAAGGCGGCTGGGGTTTGCCCGCCTTTTTCGTAAGCTCGCACTAAGGATGTTTCAACACACAGCCGCCTGAAGGCGGCTGGGGGTCTGAAAGGGCGACCTTTTTATTTGGAGATAAGTTTCAACACACAGCCGCCTGAAGGCGGCTGGGGGTCAGGCCATTAAGTTCCAGATTGATGACTCGGAGTTTCAACACACAGCCGCCTGAAGGCGGCTGGATGAAAGCCGTGTTTCCAAGCCCCCGACGGAGCGGTTTCAACACACAGCCGCCTGAAGGCGGCTG
>NZ_KV821496.1:68463-68758 GCF_001815675.1 Neisseria sp. HMSC065D04 | reverse complement strand
GTTTCAACACACAGCCGCCTGAAGGCGGCTGGCGAGAAACAAATCGAAGCCGCTAAAACCTTAGACGTTTCAACACACAGCCGCCTGAAGGCGGCTGGTTCATGCCGTCTAGGACGTTGTTTGTATGGTACGAGTTTCAACACACAGCCGCCTGAAGGCGGCTGGGACCCAAAAAAGTAATCATAGCCGCCCTAATGAGGTTTCAACACACAGCCGCCTGAAGGCGGCTGGGGCTGGCAGGAGGCCAGTAAGATTGAGCAGTTCAAGTTTCAACACACAGCCGCCTGAAGGCGGC
>NZ_KV821496.1:68069-68363 GCF_001815675.1 Neisseria sp. HMSC065D04 | reverse complement strand
TCAACACACAGCCGCCTGAAGGCGGCTGGGGGGTGGGACGATAGCAGGATAGTTGATGAGCTGGTGTTTCAACACACAGCCGCCTGAAGGCGGCTGGGGGCGTTATCCTTGCCGCTCAGATACCCAAACAGGTTTCAACACACAGCCGCCTGAAGGCGGCTGGTAGACGACCATATCATACGGGGCATCTTGATTCTGGTTTCAACACACAGCCGCCTGAAGGCGGCTGGTACTTCCCCGCCGCGTGTCTCACGCTTCAGCAAGTTTCAACACACAGCCGCCTGAAGGCGGCTG
>NZ_KV821496.1:67742-67969 GCF_001815675.1 Neisseria sp. HMSC065D04 | reverse complement strand
TTCAACACACAGCCGCCTGAAGGCGGCTGGATCCCTACCGCTATCTACCTGTAGCTTACCACAGGTTTCAACACACAGCCGCCTGAAGGCGGCTGGGAGGGAGGACTGCAAGATAGATTCTTTAACCCGTGGTTTCAACACACAGCCGCCTGAAGGCGGCTGGCTGCAGAACATTCCACGTGGCGACACCAGCCGAGTGTTTCAACACACAGCCGCCTGAAGGCGGC
>NZ_KV821496.1:67407-67642 GCF_001815675.1 Neisseria sp. HMSC065D04 | reverse complement strand
TTCAACACACAGCCGCCTGAAGGCGGCTGGGTGGCAGTATTTAAATCTTTCTGAAATCTTCCATCAATAGAGTTTCAACACACAGCCGCCTGAAGGCGGCTGGGTGGAGCGGTGGAAACGGTATCGGCGGACGCGTTCGGTTTCAACACACAGCCGCCTGAAGGCGGCTGGGCTTTTCTGTCGTATTCATTGGACTTCCTTATAGAGTTTCAACACACAGCCGCCTGAAGGCGGC
>NZ_KV821496.1:66808-67307 GCF_001815675.1 Neisseria sp. HMSC065D04 | reverse complement strand
TTTCAACACACAGCCGCCTGAAGGCGGCTGGGGGACAACCTCGAATCTGTAACCGTTCTTATCCATCAGTTTCAACACACAGCCGCCTGAAGGCGGCTGGGGCTCAGAATGGTGACTGGAGTGGCGCAGCTAGAGTTTCAACACACAGCCGCCTGAAGGCGGCTGGGTTTTTTGATAATAAGCTGGATTCATGGATACTCAGTTTCAACACACAGCCGCCTGAAGGCGGCTGGGCCGTGCATTTAAAGACAACATCTACTATTCGGACGTTTCAACACACAGCCGCCTGAAGGCGGCTGGGTGCTGCGCCTATCAATGATACTAAAAACATCGGTAGTTTCAACACACAGCCGCCTGAAGGCGGCTGGACGCAGGCTTTCCGAGTGAGCAGGCATTGAGACAGTTTCAACACACAGCCGCCTGAAGGCGGCTGGGATTTTTCTTTGAATGTGAAGCTCAGGGTATCAATGTTTCAACACACAGCCGCCTGAAGGCGGCT
>NZ_KV821496.1:66479-66708 GCF_001815675.1 Neisseria sp. HMSC065D04 | reverse complement strand
TTCAACACACAGCCGCCTGAAGGCGGCTGGCATTTGTTCATTTTTATCCTGCCTTATTAAATATCGTTTCAACACACAGCCGCCTGAAGGCGGCTGGGATAAGTGGGCGGATATGACGGGCGGCGACCATCGGTTTCAACACACAGCCGCCTGAAGGCGGCTGGCGTCTCAGGCTCGCTCATGTGTTCCAGCGCAACAGTTTCAACACACAGCCGCCTGAAGGCGGCTG
>NZ_KV821496.1:66149-66379 GCF_001815675.1 Neisseria sp. HMSC065D04 | reverse complement strand
TTTCAACACACAGCCGCCTGAAGGCGGCTGGGAGCCGACCAGCTATGCTGAGGTGGTTATGGATGAGTTTCAACACACAGCCGCCTGAAGGCGGCTGGCTTCCACGTTTTCGATGCGGCATACCGCCTTCATGTTTCAACACACAGCCGCCTGAAGGCGGCTGGTTATGCCAGTTAGAAAAGACGTTCTTAGGCAATACGTTTCAACACACAGCCGCCTGAAGGCGGCTG
>NZ_KV821496.1:65820-66049 GCF_001815675.1 Neisseria sp. HMSC065D04 | reverse complement strand
GTTTCAACACACAGCCGCCTGAAGGCGGCTGGCACCAAAGAACATCAATTCCATCGTCTGCTAGGACGTTTCAACACACAGCCGCCTGAAGGCGGCTGGAATCGCCTTCGAGTTAAGCTGCCTTGATGTAGCTGTTTCAACACACAGCCGCCTGAAGGCGGCTGGTTTTGGGTTTGTTCTTGGCTTCAAGGCGGGCGATGTTTCAACACACAGCCGCCTGAAGGCGGCT
>NZ_KV821496.1:65491-65720 GCF_001815675.1 Neisseria sp. HMSC065D04 | reverse complement strand
TTCAACACACAGCCGCCTGAAGGCGGCTGGAGCCCTGACTAATGTGGGCGGAAAAATAAATTAGGGTTTCAACACACAGCCGCCTGAAGGCGGCTGGCCCGTGCATTTAAAGACAACATCTACTATTCGGATGTTTCAACACACAGCCGCCTGAAGGCGGCTGGAAGAATAAGGTCAGGAGATTATAAAGGTGCTGTCGTTTCAACACACAGCCGCCTGAAGGCGGCTG
>NZ_KV821496.1:65162-65391 GCF_001815675.1 Neisseria sp. HMSC065D04 | reverse complement strand
TTTCAACACACAGCCGCCTGAAGGCGGCTGGGTCGAATATATAAACCACGAAGATTTTACTATGGTTTCAACACACAGCCGCCTGAAGGCGGCTGGATATCGGTTAAAAATATTTGTCAAGGGGTTTCAAAGTTTCAACACACAGCCGCCTGAAGGCGGCTGGCAGCTTTTTCAGACGACCCCAAACCCGACAAAAGAGTTTCAACACACAGCCGCCTGAAGGCGGCTG
>NZ_KV821496.1:64833-65062 GCF_001815675.1 Neisseria sp. HMSC065D04 | reverse complement strand
TTCAACACACAGCCGCCTGAAGGCGGCTGGCTGTCTCTATGGGTTTTTCCAAATTTTTCCAAAAGGTTTCAACACACAGCCGCCTGAAGGCGGCTGGCAACCAGCCTGCTTCAAGGCCGTCGGCTTTCGCTGTTTCAACACACAGCCGCCTGAAGGCGGCTGGACGGCAAAGACGACCCCAAACCTGACGACAAGCCGTTTCAACACACAGCCGCCTGAAGGCGGCTGG
>NZ_KV821496.1:64108-64733 GCF_001815675.1 Neisseria sp. HMSC065D04 | reverse complement strand
TTCAACACACAGCCGCCTGAAGGCGGCTGGATTCCATGGCGACGGTTACATCAACCGCACAGGGGTTTCAACACACAGCCGCCTGAAGGCGGCTGGCAGCGATCATTGGTATGACGGCTATATTTTCAAAGTTTCAACACACAGCCGCCTGAAGGCGGCTGGCTCCTTTAGTTTGCCGCCTGCACGGTGTCGCAGGCGTTTCAACACACAGCCGCCTGAAGGCGGCTGGAAAATAGCGCATACGGACACCCAAAGGCGTTTTATGTTTCAACACACAGCCGCCTGAAGGCGGCTGGGATTGCGGTCGATTGCGGGTGTGGCGATTTCTAAGTTTCAACACACAGCCGCCTGAAGGCGGCTGGTCCGCAACATCCATCACGTTTACTTTTGATGGGCTTGTTTCAACACACAGCCGCCTGAAGGCGGCTGGCATAGTCAATCCAAGCAAGATAAAAGGCTTTAGAGTTTCAACACACAGCCGCCTGAAGGCGGCTGGTTACGGCTTCTGCTGTCTGCGTTTTGTAGGGGTTGTTTCAACACACAGCCGCCTGAAGGCGGCTGGGCGGGCGGGGTCGGCATTGGGATAGTTTATTTGCAGTTTCAACACACAGCCGCCTGAAGGCGG
>NZ_KV821496.1:63776-64008 GCF_001815675.1 Neisseria sp. HMSC065D04 | reverse complement strand
TTCAACACACAGCCGCCTGAAGGCGGCTGGGCCGGCACTGTCGATTAAGCTACCGACGGATGTAGAGTTTCAACACACAGCCGCCTGAAGGCGGCTGGTTTAATGATTCGTTATTTTTTGAGACATAATTACAGTTTCAACACACAGCCGCCTGAAGGCGGCTGGCCGCAATTCAAACCGCTTTTCGGACGGCATATTGCGTTTCAACACACAGCCGCCTGAAGGCGGCTGG
>NZ_KV821496.1:63382-63676 GCF_001815675.1 Neisseria sp. HMSC065D04 | reverse complement strand
TTCAACACACAGCCGCCTGAAGGCGGCTGGGCGGTAGAGTATGGCAAGTTGTCCAGCAGGGTGCTGTTTCAACACACAGCCGCCTGAAGGCGGCTGGTTTCCTCGTCATGATGATCCTGAAATCTGTTACGCTGTTTCAACACACAGCCGCCTGAAGGCGGCTGGTTGGCAAAAGCTCCTGCCTACACAGGGTTCAAACCGTTTCAACACACAGCCGCCTGAAGGCGGCTGGCGTTATACTCTTAGGTTGTAATTTTGCTTTTGCAGTTTCAACACACAGCCGCCTGAAGGCGG
>NZ_KV821496.1:62792-63282 GCF_001815675.1 Neisseria sp. HMSC065D04 | reverse complement strand
TTTCAACACACAGCCGCCTGAAGGCGGCTGGTTAAAAACATTACCTGTCTTTTTAACACCTTTAGTTTCAACACACAGCCGCCTGAAGGCGGCTGGATTCAAAAACCAATCTTTACCCACTTTTTGAGGGGTTTCAACACACAGCCGCCTGAAGGCGGCTGGCGCCCCCCCCTCCTAAAAAATATAAGTTTCTTATCGTTTCAACACACAGCCGCCTGAAGGCGGCTGGACTTTTGATGCTGGCTTGCTGATTTGTAGTATTTGTTTCAACACACAGCCGCCTGAAGGCGGCTGGAATGTATATAACAGTCATCATAATCAGATGTTTTGTTTCAACACACAGCCGCCTGAAGGCGGCTGGTAAATACTTTGCCGATGCTTTTACCAAGATTGGCGTTTCAACACACAGCCGCCTGAAGGCGGCTGGTTCGGCAAACACGTCAGGCAACAAGATGTAATCGTGTTTCAACACACAGCCGCCTGAAGGCGG
>NZ_KV821496.1:62131-62692 GCF_001815675.1 Neisseria sp. HMSC065D04 | reverse complement strand
TGTTTCAACACACAGCCGCCTGAAGGCGGCTGGCGGCAAGCGATATATCAGGATATGCCCCGATAGCGTTTCAACACACAGCCGCCTGAAGGCGGCTGGGCGATGACGTGATTTTTAATTTCGTGCCGTCAGTGTTTCAACACACAGCCGCCTGAAGGCGGCTGGGTATTAACCGCGTCACGGCGAAGTAGCATCCAGTTGTTTCAACACACAGCCGCCTGAAGGCGGCTGGCTTGATGTAATTCAGGCGGTTTGGCAGGTAATCACAGTTTCAACACACAGCCGCCTGAAGGCGGCTGGCCAAGCCCTAGCCGCCGGGCGTATCTCGCAACTCGTTTCAACACACAGCCGCCTGAAGGCGGCTGGGTATTTCAGGGCTTCCACGCGCTGCTCGGTTGTGTTTCAACACACAGCCGCCTGAAGGCGGCTGGGACATCAATAAAATCAAAATGGCTTGCCTTGTCAGTTTCAACACACAGCCGCCTGAAGGCGGCTGGGAAAACCCGTAACAAAATCCTTGACGCTACTTTGTTTCAACACACAGCCGCCTGAAGGCGGCTG
>NZ_KV821496.1:43348-62031 GCF_001815675.1 Neisseria sp. HMSC065D04 | reverse complement strand
AGTTTCAACACACAGCCGCCTGAAGGCGGCTGGTGCCGTATTCGCTGATTTTGTAAGGGTTGATAACGGTTTCAACACACAGCCGCCTGAAGGCGGCTGGTTTTAGCCGTCTGTTTCCGTAACGTGTCATGCTTGTTTCAACACACAGCCGCCTGAAGGCGGCTGGCCCGTCAAAGTCAACGTTACCGAAGTCAAACGCCAGTTTCAACACACAGCCGCCTGAAGGCGGCTGGAGCCTCTCTTAAAAGCCTTGCTCTATCAGGTTTCGCAGCCCCGATTTCGCTAAGCTCCCAAGAAAAGCGTGAACGCGAGTATAACATAGCCTTTTCCGTTACACCCGCATTCACAATATCCTGATTGTTAAAGAACAATCCCAGTTCGCCAACCCTGCCGCATTTTCATGAGAACCGCAGGTTGGCGATTCACACAATCAACGTATCCTTAAACACATCCATTGCCGGTTTCGCGCCATGATGCTCCACTTTCCGCCGCCATTTGCTGCCTAAATGGTAAAAACGCAAGCTGTCGGTTTCGGAGTTGTAGGTTTTCAAGAGTTTGTCTTTTAAAACAACCCATTGGTCGGGTGCGATGTCGCATTCAAAAACCGAATATTGCACGCGCACGCCGTAGTCCAGACACAATTTCGCCACGCGCCGCAGCCTTGCCTGTCCTTCTGCGTCTTCCAGCGAAATATCGTAAGTAATCAGCATCAGCATTTTTTATTCCCATGTGCAGGCTGCTTTAGAGGTCGTCTGAAAGCATCCAACCCGTTTTCAGGCAGCCTGCAAACCTATCTCATCAAAAACGGCGGATATTCTGCCAAATCCCCGCGTAAGTGCCGCGCCAACAGCATGGCCTGAATATACGGCAGTAGCCCGATTTCCACTTCCTCGCCTAAAAACGGATGAACTATTTTCTCCTGCTTTTTCGCCTGCAAGGCTTGGAACAAAAGCTTACGTGCATCGGCTTTCAGGCTTACCGCGCCGCTTGCCTCGGTAACAAAATCCTGCGGTTTGATTTGCCCGCGGTTAATCAGCGACAGCACCAACCTGTCCGCCCACCACGCGCGGAATTCTTCCAAAATATCCTGCGCCAAACTGTCGCGCCCCGGTCGGTCGGCATGCAGAAAACCCACCTGCGGATCCAGCCCCACGCCTTGCAGCGCGCCGCTGATGTCCTTGCCCAAGATACTGTACACAAACGACAACAGCGCGTTCACCCCGTCTCTGGGCGGACGGCGGTTGCGCCCGTCAAAAGTAAAGCCGCTTTTTTCGCTCAAAAGCTGCCCGAACACGCCGAAATAACGCGCCGCCGCATCGCCCTCAATCCCGCGCACTACGTCCAGCTCCGCCGCCCCCTTCAACTGCCGCAGCGAAATGTTCAAAGCATCGACCGCACTTTGAATCACCGCATTCTCGCCGTAATTGCGAATCTGCCGCTGAAGCACCCGCTTACTTGCCTGAATCTTCGCCGCAATGATATTGCGCGCAATCGGCACAGGATTTTGCTCCGCCCCCCGATACTGCGCCCGACGCAGCAGCACATTGCCGCTCTGCCGCCCCTGAAGCCGCCCCAAGAAACGTCCGTTTTCCGTAAAAAACGCCAAATTCACATTATTTTCACCGCAAAACCCCAACAGAAACGGCGACACCAGCACATTACCAAAACAGAAAATATGCCCGATGGAATGCACCGGCAACTGCGCTACCTTCTTGCGCTCCTGCTCCACCACCAGCGTCTCCCGCTCCTTATGCAGATAACTGCCTTGGGTGGTGATATAGAGCGTGTTTTGCAATTTGCGCATAGGGAGGGTCCTTGGGGTTTGACCGTGGTTTTTGGGGTGTTTAACAGGGTTGAACTACCTGAAAAACGGTAGGTCGGATTCTCGAATCCGACATTTTCAAAATTGCAGCAATAATTTCAAATCATATAAATATCAAACAGTTGTCGGATACAATTATCCCACCTACACAGACTAAAACACAAGGTCGTCTGAAAGTTTTAAACAATAGTTTGAACAGCAAAAACCGCGTGCGTGCGTACCGCACATACCCTATATTTGATTTTAAAGTTTGTATCGTTCACAGACAGGGTGTGTGGCACAACCACGCACACGGTTAGTTGAGATGCAGGCTACAGCTTGCTACTCTTACTGCCTGAAAATTATTGTTAGGTCGGTTCAGGCAAAACGCCGTAACCCAACGAAACCTCTTGGTTTCCCAAATATTGTTTTTCAGACGACCTTGGCTTGAAATTTCAGTATTTTGTTGGATTATGTCTGCGGCTAACCCAATCCTACTCCACTTATTTTTATTGTTACCACTGGATTAATGCTGTTGGGTACACCCCTAAATGAGAGGGATATAATCTCTGCACTAATGCTGCTCTATGTATAAAGTAGTGCTCCCAAAATTTTTCATCCAAATTTTCATCTTTTACACATTCTTGAATGCACCTATCCCACCCAATTAATTGTTCTACATATAAAGCTTCCAAATGATCTAACCAAGGATCATAATGATCAAAATATTTAGAAATACAATTCTTACAACCAAATATGTAACCTAATTGTCCTAAATCACCTCTCACAATTCCTGCCATAGACAAATTAATCATTTCATCAGAAAGAATATCCTCTCCACAACACATGCAAGGTAAAGGCTGATATTGTTCAGGAGGTACATTCATATAATAAAAATTATTTGGAGCGGGTAACCCATATTTTTGTAAAATAAAACAGCTCATATTTGGCAAATAATCACTAATCGAATTTTTATCAAAAATTAAATACTCAAAAGAATTATCTTCGCATCCTTTTAATCTATCTTGTAATGCCTGTGATACTAATGTTGAATAAAATCCTATAAAACCATCAGCTTTATGTTGCTTTGTTCTTTCTAAAAAAGAAGCTTCATCCCTTTCTGTTACTGACCTTCCACTACAGGCGAAGTGTTTACAACTAACGATGTATCTCTTTCCTCGAAAAGAAACAATAAGGTCTTTTCCACCATCAGCTCCTCTGGCTGGTGGCAATTCAATAGCACACCCTCGAGCACCTAAGAAATCAGCAGCAAAAAACTCCCAATCTTCTGGTGAGATACCTTTAAAAAAATCATCATAAATATTCATAATAATTACCTTATTTAATATACAGTTACTATTCAAACAACTCCACCACATACCCCACACTCCTATCCCGTTTCCCCAGCAACTCCGGCTGACAAATCTCCACCAGCGAGCAGGCTTTGCAGCGTTTGCTGTAGTCGGGCAGCGGGGTTTGGCCGCTGTTTAGAAGTTCACGCACGGCGGCGATGGTGGCGCGTGTTTGGGCGCGCAGGTCGTCTGAAAACACGACGGGGACGCGATGGCGGGTTTGCATATACCACAGCGCGCCCTCAGAGACGGTTTGCCCCGTCATTTCTTCCAAGCACAAGCCTTGGGCGCAGAGCTGGATTTCATCCATCGGATCAGGTTTAGGCTTGCCGCGTTTGTATTCCACGGGTTTCAGACGACCTGTTTTTGTGTCCACTTCCACCAAATCCAACACGCCGCTGATGCCCAGCTTCTCCGCCGACACATGCACCGTTCGCTCAAAGCGCACGCCCTTGCGAGTTTCCGGCTCGCCCGAATCCACCCGCTCATGCAGCGCCTTGCCTTGTGCGGTCAAATAGTTCTCCGCCCACGCCTGCTCGTTATGAATCAACGCGCATTGGCGCGGACAGAAGGCGTAGTGTTGCAGGGCGGAAAGGGGAATCAGGCGCGCGTCCTGATTCTCCCCTTGGGTTTCGGTTAAAAGTGCGGTCATTTTTTGAATGTTTTAGAAGCCGTCGATTTCCTGCGGAGTTAAACCATCAAGGTTTTCCAGTTCGTAGCTGCCATCGGTATTCACTTTTAGGCTGCCGTGCACTTTGGCGGAAGAGTATTGCCCTGCTTTGCTGTTGTGTTCCCACCAGATGAGTTTCAGCACCTGCATGCTGCCTTCGGGGCGGGCGGATGATGCGTCGCCTTCAAAGAGTTTGGTGAGTACGGCTTTGATTTTTTCGGCATCGCCGTCTGAAAAGCCGGTGCGCTCGGCAAGCTGCGGCGACATCGCGCCGAAGGCAACGTACACGCCGTTATCGACGCGGTGTTTCATGCCCATGGTGTCGGAAGATTTTTTCGTGCCATCGCCTTCGCCGCTGACGCTTTTGGTAATTTGGGTGCTGGTGATGTTAATTGGCTCAACGCTGAATGCAGATTGAATGGTAACAGGACCGCGCACGGCGATGGAAATGCCACTGCTACCGTCGCCGCTAAATGCGAAGACCTGTCCGAAACTGCGTACATCCAGCCATTTTTCGCAGGCCTTTTTGGCGGTGTCGTCTTTGTTGGCTTTTTTAGCGTTAAAGGCATCCGCACCCAAGCCGACATCTTTGTCTTTGGCGCGGTTGGCCAAGCTGGTCATGCCGTCGGTTTTCTTTTCGTCCGATTGCACAAAAATGCTCTCGCCGCTGTCTTGCAGGCGGTCGCGGATTTTGCGTTTCAGGCATACGTCGGTCATTTCGCCAAAGCCTTGGAAATCGGCACGCGGGCGGTTGCCATTTAAGGGGTCGCCGTTAGGGTTGGCGTTGGTTACTTTCAGGATTAAGGCAAAGTCGATTTTTTTGGTTAAGCTCATTTTAGTTTTCCTTTAAATAGGTTATTCGTGGGTTTTGGATTTATTGGCGGAAAGCTCGGCAATGCGGCGGGCAATTTCCATTTTTTGGCAGTGGTAGCCCAAGAGAAATTCGCCGCTTAATTTGTCGTCGCAGGTGAAATCATCGGTGGCAAATAATTCCATAATCTCGCCGATTGCCTGTGCACCGGTATCTTTACCGTTGTTACGCAGGCGTTCTTGATAGGGTTTCAACGCCAGCTCGATATTGCGCCATGTGGCAAACGGATGTTCGGCGAAACGCTGCATATAGCGTTCGGCGGTGGTGGCGCGTTTTTCGCCTGCCAAATACAGGGCGTAGGATTCGGTGTTTTCGGCGATGGCAAGCAGCCTGCCATATAAGTAGTCGCGCGAGCAGTTTTGGGTATCCAAACTCATAGGATAAGTTCTCCGTTGTGATAAATCGTGATGACGGGCGCGCCAGCCTTTGTATAGGGCACAGGCGACGCCGATGTTTCTTTGCCATTCCCAGTTTTCACAGCCATTCGGATTGCAGGCTGCCTGAAAACTTTGACGCACCAAATCTTCAGGAATCGGCACGGATGTTCCGCCTGCGATGACGGGCAGAAGGCGGGCATAAAGTTGTTTTTTGAGCGTGTCGGACAGGGATTTGCCGTACACGGCTTCGGCAATGCTGTAAGGCGAAGGCGGGACGAAGCGCCATTGGGTGCGCTTGTCGGTTTTCTTGCCGTTTGGAACTTCAATGCTGTAACGCTGATACCAAGAAAAATCGTCAATCCATGCATCCAAATTGGCGAAATAATCGGCAGGCAGAAATTCTTGGTAATAAGTTAATGCCATGCGCCCCGGCGTGGCGGAATCGAGCATAATCAGGGAGATTTGTTCGTGGGCTTTCAATTCTGCCTGATAGCCATGCAGTTTCTTTTTGATAATTTGTGCAGCAGCACGCCCGATATTTACAGACCAATCAGGGGACGGCTGTTCAGATGATGTTTGCGATGAAAATTCATCAGGATTTTCAACCGCACTAATGTCCAGATTATCCCAATCAATTTCGCTGGAAATGTCTTTCATCGGAGATGGGACGGGTTTGCCGCTGATTGCCCAGGCGACGGTAACTTGATCTCCGTTTCGGATGCCTTGGCGTTTTATAAGCCACTTCAGCATATTAAAGGCTTTTTGAGAAACATCTCTCCCCAAAGCTACTGCTTGCTTATCTGATAAGAACCGACCAAGAAAAGTAAAGCCACTGGTATCATTAGCAGAAACCAATTTCGCATTACCCTCAATTTTGGGATAAGCCTTTGCCGCATAATCTCTTTTACCAGTGATGTAGCATAATTCTGGTTGTTCTCTTTCTTCTCCAGACTGGCTCTCTTGATAGTCTATCCATTGTTTTTTTATACTGTTTTTACTCCATAAATCCGAATGTGGATCGTTAGATATTTCAACAGCCCATACAATAGTCAAGCTAAAAGGATCATCTTTTCCTGCCGACAAAATATTATCCTTGAAAGAAAAAATCTGTTTCTCTAACAAATCTTCAATCAATGAACCTTTTTGAATATATTGCAAAACAATATTTATTTCTTTCAACTTTCCGAACTCAGCCCAGCCAGATAATTGCTTTTCATAAAACTCAAAACAATCTTTATATTTTGCTTTTTCCGTATCGGCAAATTTCTGTTTATATTCATCAGTCCCTGCAAGAAATTCTTTCCATTTCTTTCCGTTATCCTTCTCAGCCACTTTAGAAAGATATTCAATTGTTAAGTAATTTCCCGCTGTTTTAGCAATATATTGCAAGCTATCATGTAACCCATAAGAAGCGATAGTTGATCCTGCACGTTTTGATGATTTTTCAGTTACCTGTATCGGAACTTGTTTCTTTACATCAAATCTCTCTACCCCAACGAGCTCTGCTTTATCATTCAAAATAACTTTTAAATGAACCGCTTTGGACATATGAAACGGCAATGCCAAGTCTTCATCATTCAAACCTTGTTCTTGGACATATTCATACGTCCGATAAAGTTTCTGCATCCAGCTCATAATTCCAGCTCCTTGGCTTCATCTTCCACAGGCTTGACGTTTTCGCCGCGTTTGAACGGTTTTTCAGGCTTCATTTTGCGGATAAATCGGGTTTTCAGGCAGCCTGCACTTTCGTTTACACTGGGGAATTCAATCACGCCGTTTTTCATATTTGCCATCCAAAAACGGCTGACCAATTCGGGCTTTCCTGTTTCCTCGGGATAGCCAAAACTATGGAACATTAAACCGAAATCCAAGTTATCGATTTCATCGTAAAAGCCTGCTTTCCCATCTCGACTTGGGCTGCTAAACTCGCAAGGCTCGACATAGCCTTGGCAATCGCGCGTGCCGAGAAAAACATCCTGCCGCCCGCCGCGTTCCAACATTCTTCTGGCAATGGCGATGTGTTTGCCGAAATTGCGGTCGCCTGCCAATTCTTCCCAATGCTCATTCCATTCAAAATGGGCTTCCACTTGGTATTCCACGTCCTGCAAAAAGGTGTAAATTGCCAAAGTGTTGCCGCCGTTCCAGTCCAGAGGTTTAGTGGATTTGCTTTGGGTCCGGATGGGTTTCATCACGCGGATGCGGTCGATATGCCAAATCAACGTGGGCTTCCAGTAAATGCTTTTGACGATGCCTTTAATGGCTTCGTATGTCGGCACTTGGTAGCTGAATTTTTCGCCACCGATTTTGGTAACAGGGTCGGTAAACAAGGCTTGCCGTCCCCATACGCGGAAACTGATTTTGCTGTCCATATTGCTCCTATAAGTCGTAAAAAGTCATGTCGCTTGTTTCGTCCAAAGACAAGCCGAATTCGTCGTTGTAATAGCGTTCTTTCAGATAATAAATACCCGAGCCTTCAATGGTTTCATGCAGGGCATTTTCTTTTTGCAATTTATCCCAAACGTTGGGGAAGACGTTTACGCTGTAACGCTGGGCTTTTTTCTTTGCGTCATACATTTCTTTCGGATCCCATTCGCCGCAAAGTTTGGCAATGAGTTTCGCACCTTCGCCATAAGGCACAATCACGGCGCGAGTTGGCGCGTCTATGGCTTGGAAAGCACGCCCTGCGCTTTTGAAGGATTGCATCAGCAGTGGTAACGGTTTGCTTCTTTTATTGTTTTTCTCGCCATAAGGATTCAGTGCGTTATCGCTCAACCAATCCAGAAGTGAACCCGTTGCGCTGTTTTTGACGGAATACGACATTTCATCGTTGCGCTGGTAAAAATAGTATTCAAAATAGCGTTTCATCGCTTCTGGCTGCAAAATATCCTGTCCGGCAAAATCGCGAAACACACGTTCGGCATGGTTTTTGCCTGCCTGAATATCGGGCAATATCCGCGTAAAATCCTGTTCTTGCAAATTCAACACCCAAACCTGCCCTTTACCTTCTTTCTCACCGTGCCGGTTGCAACGCCCCGCCGCCTGAGCAATGCTATCCAGCCCACCCAAGGCGCGAATCACGCAAGCCATCGAAATATCCACGCCCGCTTCAATCAATTGGGTGCTGATGCAGATAACGGGTTCTTTGTTTTTCAGACGAGCTTTGATGGTGTCAAAAATCGCTTTGCGGTGCGCCGCGCATTGGTGGGTGCTTAAATGAAATAAGGTCTCGGGCGGCACGTTCTGCCCCTTGCAATACTGATAAAGCTCCTGCGCCCATTTTTTGGTATTGACAATAAACAGACAGCTTTGGGTCGTCTGAAACTGTTCCAGCAAAAACGCGCCCGCTTCATCCACATTCCAACCGCCTGATTTTTCGTTGAATCGGATTTCTACGCGCGATAACTTTTTATAAAGCTCTTCTCTTTGCTCATCAGTTCCCATGATTTCGGCATGTGCAGGCTGCTTTAACAAACCGCGCGCGGCAATGCTTTCCCTTTTCCCTTCGGGAAAATTCTGCAAGCCCGATTCGCCGAGTAAAGGCTGCGTCGCTGTACACAAAACCGCCGTGCTTTTGCCGAACGTCGTCAGCCAGTTCAAAACGTTGCAAAACAAATGCACGCATTTCACAAGCAGGGTTTGAATTTCGTCAAAAATCAGCACCGCATTGGTCATCGGGTGGATATGGCGTGCGCCGCGCGTACCGCCGCCAAACCATGCGTCCAAAAACTGCACCATGGTGGTAAAGACAATAGGCTTATCCCAGTTTTCGGACAGCAGTTTGTCCTGCGAGCTTTGTTTTTCAGGTTCTAAATTAGAATGGTGTTCGAGCACCCAATCTTCGCCGAGAATTTCGCGCACGGCTTGGGCATTTTGGTCGATGATAGAAGTGTAGGGAATGATGTAGATGATGCGGTCGAGATGATGCTTTTGCGCATGATGGAGGGCATAGCGCAGGCTGGCTAATGTTTTACCACCGCCGGTCGGTACAGTCAGTGTATAAATACCTTGAGAATCGGCCGCTCTTTTTAAGCAGTCGTCTGAAATTTTGCGGCGGATTTCGTCAATAGGTTTGATTTCTTCGACAAGACGATTTTCAAAACCCGCTAATTTGGCTTCCAATTTATCGATTGCCGATTGCCAATCTGGTTTTTCGGTCAAACGGCGGACTTCTTTCTGCGCTTCCCGCTCAAAATCCGAGCTGTTGATACGGTCGGCATCAATCAGGCAGCTAAACAGGAAACGGGTCAGGCAGCCGAGGTAAAACTCTTTGATTTTGTCGTTGCTTGCTGGGTCGGAAAGAATCGGTTTCACTGCTTTGAGCAGGCTGCGAATCAGGTTTTCTCCTACCAATTCACGTGCTTTCTGTTGAACGGCTTCATCGGCATTTTGCTCGCATTCTGCCAAGTGTGTTAATTCATCATCCTTTTCAAACCGCTTTTTCCAAACAGCGTTGCCCTCATCGTCCAAACAGTCAATCAAGCCTTCGCCGTGATGTGAAGCAATGCACAAACCCAGCATTTGCCCGAACAATTCGCCGATTCCCTGCGCCGCACCGAATTTTCTCAATTCGCGGTAAACCCATTGCGTGCCGGCGGTGGAATGGTCAATTTTTTTTCCATTGGGCAAAACATAATCATCTGCGTCGGGATTAATGCCGGTTACGCTTTTGATATATTCTTGGAAATCTTGGGAGTATTTACCGAAATCGTGCATGAGTCCGAGTAACTCGCCTGCCTGATCCAAATCCAGCTTGGCTGCCAATAATTTGGCGATCTCAGCGGTTTCTATTAGATGCGTTTGCAAGGATTGTGGTTGCCCGTCTGCTTTGCGGACATGGGCAATATAGTCAAAATTCACGTCAATTCTCCAAATTTAAAACGCGCAAAATTTAACGAACAAGCCCTATAAATGGCTTAAAGGATTGAAAATCGAAAATCTGTGGAATGAGGTCGTCTGAATGACGGATAAAGGAGATATTTAGGGATTTAAGATGTTATTATTTTATTTGTTATATTTTCCGAGAATAATACAGCATTTGTAATAAATAACAATATCAATTTGACTATTTCTGAAGTTTTAGGATAAAGGAAGCGAATCAAGTTATGGCGTAAATTCCTAAAATAGTGGGACATAGATAGAATGGAGGTAGGTTTTCAGACGACCTTTGTCGTATAGATGGGTTAAATTCGGTAGGATGCGGCTGCGCTTGCCTGATTCCGTACCCAAGCCGTTTTGTTTTACTATACAATCATATTGCTGCCGACTGCTTGTTTGCTGCAGTCTGCATCGGCATACGGATAGTGCGGACGCTGTTTGCGTTTTGGAAAATGCGGCAAGATATTTATTTGCCAGTATTTTTAAAGCATCGGCTGAAGCCTGTATCGGTTTGTCCCAGGTCGTCTGAAATTCCGAAAAAGAAAATTCATGTCAAACACCCCATTCTTCAAAACCGACTGCCCGAGCTGCGGCGCGCCTGTTGAGGCGCATTCCGCGACAGCCGTTACGCTGGTGTGCGGCTACTGCAACAGCATGCTGGTGCGGCAGGATGACAGTATCGTCGATTCCGGGCGCGATTCCGCTTTGTTGGAAGATTTCAGCCCGCTGCAAATCGGCACGACAGGGACATACGTTACCCGCCCATTTACCTTGGTCGGACGGCTTCAGGTGCAATACGACGACGGTGTGTGGAACGAATGGTATGCGCTGTTTGATGACGGGCAAACCGGTTGGCTGTCTGAATCCGGCGACCTGTATTCCATGACGCGCTTGGTTGAATCGCCTGAAGTTGTGCCGGAGTTCCACGACGTCGTGCCGGGCGGTTGCAATTTTAATTTTCAAAATAAAAACTTTGTTCCGTCGGATAAGCGTGAAATCAGCCTCAGAAAATCGGCGGCTCAGGGCGAATTGCCGTTTAAGCTGACTGAAGATACGACAAGTAAAGTCATAGACTGGCGATGCTCAGGTCTTTTCCTGACGATAGATTACGGCGATGATCCTCCCGAAATCTATTACGGCAGTATGGTCGGCCTAAATGAACTGAAACTGCAGAATACCCGTACCGACGACCAAATCCGTGAAACGGCAGGTCGTCTGAAAGGCAGTCATCATTCGGAAAATTGTCCGAATTGCGGGTCGTCCGTCCATTGGTTGAGCGGTGTCACCGATTTTCTGATTTGCCCGAGCTGCGGCAGCCAATTGGAAGTCGGCAAGGAAAAAGCGCGACTGATTACTGCCAATGCCATGCGTGTGGCGCAGGATAAACTGTTTACCCTGCCTATCGGCACGCAGGGTCGTCTAAATGACAATGATTATTTCGTGATGGGTGCAGTCAGGTATTCCGAACTGGACCCCGATGCGACTTATGAATATATGTTTGAAGGCAAACGGCGGATACTGACGCCGGTCGGTTGGTGGGTCGAATACCTGCTTTACAATCCGCAGAAAGGCTTTTTGTGGTTGGTCGAATCGTCCGACGGCGAGTGGAGCCAATCCGAAACGCAAAACAACTGGCCGCGTTTAAACAGCGCCCGCAAACCGCAAGGTTGTGATGAACTTTATTCCTACGGCGGCAAAGTCGAAGTCGCCGCCGGCGCGTTTTACTGGCATATCCGTTCGGGTGATTTGGCGTATTACACCGACTACCAAGTCGGCAGCAACAGCAAACTGTGTGCCGAGCTGACCGAACACGAGCTGGCATGGAGTAAAAGCACGCGCACTACCTACGGCAAAGTTGCCGGCGCCTTCGGTTTGCAGGCGGAAGCGCCCAGATACACGGCAAAAATGAACGCAGACGGGGTCGATAACCAATTACGGTTTGTCATGATCGCCATCTTGGTTGTCGTCAACCTTCCTGCGCTGCTGACCGACGGCAACTCTGCCTCATTTACCGTCATCTTTATAGGAACTTGGTTGTTGTGGACTATGGGCAAAGAAGACGAGGACGAGGATTAACATGTCGAGAGCCACTTACATCATTTTCAGCACCATTATCATCATCATCTCCATGATCATCAGCTACGGCTCTTCCGAATCCGACGGCTCGCGTATGCATTCCGGCGGCTATTACGGCGGCGGAGGTTTCTCCGGAGGCCATAAATGACCCATATCCCCGGCAATCACGGTCTTTTAGATTTATATGGCTGTGATGAAGCTGTCTTGAAAGACGAAGGTCGTCTGAAAAACACCCTAAAAGCCGCCGCTCAAGCCGCAGAAGCCACCGTCCTCGCCGAACGTTTCCACACCTTTGGCGGTGCAGGCGGCATTACCGGCATCTTACTGCTCGCCGAATCCCACATCAGCATCCATACTTGGCCGGAACACCGCTTCGCCGCCATAGACGCATTTATCTGCGGCGGCATGAAGTTGGAAAAAGTGAAGGAAGTATTGTGCAGGGAATTGGCGGCGGAACGAGCCGTTTGGACGGTAGCGCAACGTGGCGAAGGAATACTGGACGATACGCAGCCGCCAATAGAACAATAAAACCTGTAAAGGTCGTCTGAAACAGTCTCAATCTGTTTTCAGACGACCTCATTTTAAAACCCCAAAAAATATTCTCACTAAGAACATCAAGGAACCAAAATGCACTTACGCACTTCCATCATCCTCTCTTTATCCGTGCTCTCTTTAGGCGCGTGTATCAGCAACCCAAGTTCGGCACCCACCAGTTCTTCATCATCAACACCCATCAACCCATTCGCCAAAGACTACATCTATTATTTCGAGCATCTCGACGAAGCCAAAGCTAAAAACGAACAATGTTTGAAAGACGGCGTGTTTAAAAAAGTGGGCGTTGATATGGAAAACGCCGATGAACGACAAATGATTGCGGAGTATCCCGACGATATTTTGATGCTCAATCCCGGCAACAACGAATTATCTCCCTGTTTCGCCGCATGGACGGCAAACAATGCTGCGGAACCGCTGCGCAAATGGCAGGAGGAAAATAAGAAAAAAGAAGAGCTGAATCAAAAATTTGAAAAGCAGGTCATCCGGCTCAAAACCGAATGGGAAAAGAAATACGCCAATGAAGATTGGAACACATTCTACCCCGAGGCTTTGCGTAAAGAATCCGTTCAAACACGCAATAGAAAAAACCGATTGGAAGATCGGGCTAAAAGAGAAGCCATCGACCGCATTTTTGTCGATAAGGCGGAGCCGTTTTTGAATGAATTGAAAACAAAAAACATTGAAACATTGACCAAAGAAATTCCACAAAGCTGTCGTAAGGGAGCTTGGGACCTTATTCCTTCGTGTAAAGCTTATTATCATGTTTTAAAAGAGAAATTATCAGAAAAAACATTATCCGAATTGGCGGGTATGGAAAAACAATATAAAGGTGCCAAGCATCTGCCTGCTACCGTTCAGTCGGCTGCCTACCGTTCTGCGGTGGAGGGGAATTCAGAAAAAATGGATAAAGCATTAATGCTGGACTATCGCAAACTCAATACCGAATATATGAAATGTACTAAAAAAATCGGCGATAAAATAGCAGCAACAGAGTCCCAGATAAATAACACGGAACATTTCACACCTTCCTTTTATTTAGAACTTTATCCGGAATGCGTTATTACGAATCAAGTCATGGAAAGGTTGGAGCTGCCTACTGATTTAAATAAGGTTATTGACAGCGCGGTTTGGATAAATTTCGGCAAACAAACCCGGGAAACGGAAGCAAACAGCGAAAAAGAATGGAAGCAGTTGGAAAAAACGCCTGAGGTCGCACAAGCCAAAACAATCTTGGCTCAGAAATACGCCCAAACACCTTGGCAAAATTTCATAAGCACCGTAGAAAAAGACTATCCGGTGAATATGGCAGACATTTTCTCGGGTACGGAAGAGAAACCGAAGCAGAAACAAAAGCAGCATCAGATAATGGTCATAGCATTGAACCAGGTGTTTACTGACAAAATCCAGCCTCTCGTGGATGAATTGGCGAAAAACAGCATCGATAAACTGATTGCCGAAATACCTGCCAGCTGTCGCGATGAAGGAAAAATAGATTGGTTAGCAGATAGTCAATGTAAAGTATATTCCCGCGCTCTCTCAAAAAAATTTCAGAATCAGACGTTAGAAGAGCTTTCCGCTTCAAAAGATAAATATGAAAATAAAGATGAAGATGGGTTTTTATTGGTTTACGTAGCCTACTCTTCGGTATTGCATGAAAAAGAGAGAAAACAATACCTTGAACTGAGCAATGATAATACCAAGCGAGAAGCGGCATATAGGCAATGTCTCAAAAATATCAGTGGAATCATCGAAAAATCATATGTTTCAGAAGAGGATACTGCTTCTTCGTATGCTAGGCGGGCGCCGGGATGTCTAGCGTTTAGCTCTAGTCTTCCAGTTGAAGAGTCACGTTTCGACTACTTTACTAAAACGCTGCTTAATAAAAAACGTTTCCAACAAGCATCCGCAGTCAAACAAAATTGATGGAAACATTTCATCAAAAGGTCGTCTGAAACCGTAGTCTTGATGTTTTCAGACGACCTCATTCTTAAATTTTAAAAATATCCTGACTAAGGAACTAACAATGCGCTTACGCACTTCCGCCATCCTCGCTTTATCCGCCCTCTCTTTAGGCGCATGTATCAGTCAGCCAAATTCGGCATCTATCACGTCGCCCGTCAAAGACCGCGTGTATTATTTCCAGCATCTCGACGAAGCCAAAACTAAAAAAGAACAATGTTTGAAAGACGATGTGTTCAAGAAGGCGGGTGTTGATATGGAAAACGTCGATGGACGACAAATGATTGCGGCGTATCCCGACGATCTTTTGATGTTGAACCCTGACAACACCGAATTATTACCTTGTTTCGCCGCATGGACGGCTGTTGATTCGGCAGAACCGCTCCATGAATGGCAGAAAGAAAATGCGGAAAAAGAAGCGCTTAATCAGAAAATTGAAAAGCGAGCCATGCAATTCAAAACTGAATGGGAAAAGAAATATGCCGATGAAGATTGGAAAACATTCTATTCCAAGGCTTTACATCAAGAATCCGTTCACTCCATAAATGCCGACAGTTCGTTGGAAGAACGGGCTAAAAGAGAAGCCATAGACCGCATCTTTGCAGATAAGGCGGAGCCGTTTTTGAATGAATTGAAAACAAAAAATATCGAAACACTGACCAAAGAAATCCCGCAAAGCTGTCAGAAGGAAGCTTGGGATCATATTCCTTTGTGTAAAGCTTATTATCATGTTTTAAAGGAGAAATTCTCAGAAAAAACATTATCTGAACTCGTTCAGACAGAATTAGGATATAGCGATGGCAGGCACATTCCCACGCCCATCTTGACAGCCGCCTACCGCGCCGCCATAGAGGCAGATTGGAAGAACATTGAGAAGACATTAATGTTGGACCACAGCAAACTCGAGGCTGAATACAGAAGATGCTTTAAACAACTTAAGGATAAAGTTGCAGTGACCCAAGTTGACGAATCCGAATACGAAGACTCTTCCTACTATTATGTGTTTGCTCCAGAATGCGCCATTGCGAATCAAGTCATGGAGCAATTGGAGCTGCCTATAAATTTAAGTAAGGCTGTTGACAGAGAAATTCTGATAAAACAGATCAAACAAAATTTGAAAAAGAAAGAGGGGGAACGGCCAGAATGGGAGCGGCTGGAAAAATCACCTGAAGTTGCAAAAATCAAAGAAATTTTGGCACAGAAATATGCCCAAATACCTTGGCAAGACTTCGAAAGTATCATGAAAGAAGACCATTCGCGCATGGTAACTGATGCATTGGGTACGGAAGAGAGGGAGCCGGTATTAATTGACATCGCATTGGGACAGGTACTTGCTGACAAAACCAAGTCTCTAGAGGATGAGTTGCAGAAAAAAAGTATCGATGAATTGATTGCGGAAGAAGCAGAGCATTGTAGTAATGGTAAGGCATCAATAAACTGGGCAAAAGGCGTATCGTGCCAGATACATATCCGTGTGCTCTTTAAAAAATTTCAGGATCAGACTGTAGAAGAGCTCTCGATTTCAGAGGCCAAATATGAAGAAGAGTTTCCAAGAATTGGGATGTTTTACAGGTTAGTATTGCAGGAGAAAAAGCAAAAACAGTACAGCGAGTGGATGAAAGACAATGCCAAACGAGAAGCGGTATATAGGCAATGTCTCAAAAATATCAGTGGCATCATTCAAGAATCAGACGTTTCAGAAGAGGATAATGGATTTTCGTATGTTTCGCGGGATCCGGTATGTAAAAACATCCGAGGGGCTGTATTTTTTGATGGGGAACGAATTGATTTTTTCATTGATACCCTGCTTAATAAAAAACGTTTCCAACAAGCATCCTCAGTCAAACAAAATTGATGGAAACATTTCATCAAAAGGTCGTCTGAAACCGTCTTGATGTTTTCAGACGACCTGTCAGAACCCTAAACCGACATTCAACCCTATGCCGACACGCCGTCAATTCCTCAGTTACACCGCCGCGCTTGCCGCCGCGTCCTCTTTTTCTTGGCTGACTTATAACCGCCTCAACCGCAAACCGCCGGTTTCCGTCAACCGCGTCGGGCTGCCGTTGGGGCATTTGTTGCGCGACGGGAAATTGCTCAATCCGCCGACTCGACGTTACGAATGCAATACGCTGATACTCGGCGGCGGCGCGGCGGGTTTGGGGGCGTTGTGGTATTTGGCGAAACACGGTCATCGTGATGTATTGCTGGCGGAAGGGTTCGAGCGCAACGGCAACAATGCCGCCTACGCCGCTTCAGACGGCCTGAAAGCGCCGAGTGGCGCGCATTATCTTGCGTTGCCGTCGAAAGAGAGCGCGTATGTGCGCGAGATGCTGGCGGATTTTGGTATCTTGCAATCGGACGGCAGTTTCAGGGAAACCGATTTGGTTTACGCGCCCGAGTCGCGCCTTCTGTATCAGGATAAATGGCAGGAACACCTGTTGCCGAAAGAAGATGCGGATTCCAAACGCTTTTTTGATTTAATCGGTCATCTGAAACAGGCTTACGGTAGCGACGGCAAAAAGATTTTCGCCATTCCGATAGCCCTGTCATCGGCAGACGAAACGTGGCGCAAACTCGATAGCCTGACGTTCAAACAATGGCTTGTGCAAGAAGGCTACACCTCACCCGAACTGCTTTGGTATCTCGATTACTGCTGCCGCGACGATTACGGGCAGGGCATAGCGCAAGTATCCGCCTTTGCCGGACTGCATTACTTCGCCGCCCGCAACAGCGCGGAAACCGTCCTGACCTGGCCCGAAGGTCTGGCGCACCTTTCCGAAAACCTGCGCCGCCATGCCGGTTTGCAGGAAGGTTGGCAATGGTCGTCTGAAAACCGCATCCGCCTCGACAAACCCGCTTCCGTCAACGCATCCGCCGTCAAAATCAAACTGCTTTCAGACGACCGTATCGAAGTTTGGCTGCGCGACAATTCAAGCGGCGAAACCGTCGCCCTGACCGCGCAACACGTTATCTCCGCCATGCCGTTGATGGTCGCCGCCCGCATCGTCGAAAATCCCGCGCAATACGGTTTGAACATTCCCGAATACGCCCCGTGGTTGGTCGCCAATTTCGAGTTGCACAGTTTCCCGAAAGAAAAAAACAACAGCGAAACGGCATGGGATAATGTCATCTACGGTAGCCAAGGACTCGGCTACGTCGTCGCCACCAACCAGCTCATCCGCGTCGCCCGCCCCGAGCGCACAATCTTCACCGCCTATGCCGCGTTAAACCACGACACCCCGCAAACCGTCCGCCGCCAACTGCTCGAAGCCTCTAACGAAGAACTGCGCGACTTGGCCGCCAAAGACTTGATCGCCGCCTACGGAGAGGGCTTCTGGCAACACGTTTCACACGTCGATGTTACAGTGCGCGGACACGGCATGAGCGTACCGAAAGTCGGGTATCTGAACGACGAATCTTTGTTAAAAATCAGAAACCGCGCGTCAGGATTGCTGTTTGCCCACAGCGATTTGAGCGGCTATTCGGTATTCGAAGAAGCCTTGTATTGGGGCGTGGAAGCGGCTAGGAAGATATTGGAACGGGGAAAAGGTTGAGTTTTATGTTGGTTGGGTTATTTTTCGTCTCGCCTAGCGCGGATCCCAAATAATCAGTGCTATAATCCCGCTTCGTTTGAATATTTAAATCTCAAAGGAAACCTTATGAAATCTCTGAGTTTTTCCCTGATGCTTGCTTTGGGTTTGGGCAGCACTGCTTTTGCTTATGCGGAAAAAAATTTGCCCTTGAATGAAACGGGCTGCATCGACCAACCTATGAAGGTCAAACGCGGCGAGGTGTACAGCTTTAAAGTGACGGAAGGCAATGGTTTGATGCTTTCATTCGCGCCCGTCAGCCCTAATGTGGTCGTGAAAGACCCGAAAGGCAAACGCGTTGCTTTGGAAGTGGGCGCGGACGGCGATACGCCTGAAGACCGCTTCAGCTTTGCCGAAATCAACCAAAAAGGACGCTACACCATCCGCTTCCCACGCGCGGGCAAGATTGATTCTTTGTGCGTCAACGCAGCCAATTAGGATAAACGTCAAGCCGAACCATGCTTGAGCGGGTTTGGCCGCAGTAAGCGAAAAGGTCGTCTGAAACAGTTACCCAAAACTGTTTTCAGACGACCTTTTTATAGTGGATTAAATTT
>NZ_KV821496.1:41328-43248 GCF_001815675.1 Neisseria sp. HMSC065D04 | reverse complement strand
CCTTGTCCTGATTTAAATTTAATCCACTATATCGTTGAGGCAAAGCCGGAAGTGGTCTATTCGGCTGATTCTCCGATAATCAATACCGCGTTGCTGCCGCCGAAGGCGAAAGACGAGCTGGCGGCGATGCGTTTTTCAGACGACCATGTGCTGTTGCCGTCGGTCAGGGCGATGGCGGGCAGTTCGGGGTCGGGGATGCCGTCCCACTGTTGCGGTGGCAGTTTGCCCTGCGGGTTGCAGCCGCGGTCGGCGATGCCCCAGACGAATGCGGCTTCGATGGCCCCGGCGGCGCCGAGTGTGTGTCCGGTTTGCGGCTTGGTCGAAGTACAGAAGGTTTGGCTGCCGAACACGTCAGCGACGGCGCGGCTTTCCATACTGTCGTTGTGTTTCGTGCCGGTGCCGTGCAGATTAATCCAGCCGATGTCCTGCGGCTGCAAACCGGCATTGTTCAGCGCTGCCTGAAAAGACTGCGCCGCACCCAAACCGTCGGGGCGGGGCGAGGACATATGATAAGCGTCGCTGCTTGCGCCGTAGCCCAACAATTGCATCGTGCCGCCGAAATCGGCATCGCAGGTCATGACGAATGCGGCAGCGGCTTCGCCGATATTGATACCGTTGCGGTTAGCGGAAAACGGGTTGGCGAGGTCGTCTGAAAGCACTTCCAGCGAAGCGAAACCGTTGATGGTCAATGGCGACAGGGTATCGACGCCGCCGCAAATAACCGCGTCGCACAAACCCGCACGCAACAGCCGCGCCGCACTGATTAAGGCGCGCGCGCCCGATGTGCAGGCGGTGGAAACGGTGTAGCACAGGCCGTGAATGCCGTAAACGTGTGCAACGAATTCCGAAGGCGATGCCATTTCGTGCTGAAGCTGGTTGAACGGTTTGTCCGTCCAGCTGCCGCCGTCGGCAACGTGTTGGAACAAGGGCATATTTTCATCTGCGCCGCTGGTGGACGTCCCCATGATGACGGCGACCCGCGCCGTGCCGTAACGGCGGACGGCGGCATGGATGTCGTCTTCAATCTGCCCCAGCGCGTGCCACAGCAGTTGGTTGTTGCGGCTGCGGTATGCGGCGGGCAGGTTGTCGGGCAGCGGGCGCAGCGTTTCGCTTACCGCACCGAATGCGAAGTTTTTGCCTTTGACCCATTGGTCGGAAAACGTCAGCGGTGAAGTTTCAGACGGCGCCAGCAGCGCGTCGATATGGGTTTGCAGACCGCTGCCGAGCGCGCTGGTTACGGCGGGGCGGCTGAGGTAAACAGGGGATTTCATTATTCTTCTTCTTTGATCGGGCTGACGGTCCAACGGGTTTTGTCGGGGAAGGCAATCACAAAACGTCCATTATCTTGTGCGACGCACCATAAATCTTGTTCTTTATAACGGAATACCGCGCCGTTGCCGTCAGGGCAGAATGCATTGTGTTCGGATGTTTTTTGTTCCACTTCGGGATACAGCTCGGCGGCGCGGTCGGCGGCAAGCAGCGGTAGCAGCGCGGCAAAAAGGCGGCGCGAAGCGGAATTGGGCATGATGAAGCCGTCGTTTTTCCAGCCTTTTGTGCCGACAAACTGGCGCGATACGGGTGCACCCAGTGCATCGGTCTGTACGAAGCGGATGCCCTCCGGCAACTGCTCGACCGCCAGCAGGCTGGTTTGGGCGGCATTGCCCGAAGCGTCGGTCTGCTCAAGCTTGAACCACAAACCTGATTGCTCAAGCGTCGGCAGGGTTTGCGGATGGGGCAGCGAGGGGGAAAGGGTGCAGGCACTGAGGGTCAGCGCGGCAAGGGCTAGGCTTGGAAATCGCATGGGGTTCCTTTGTCGGTGCGGAGGAAGGAAGTATTGTAACCGATGTCGGACAGTATTTCAGACGACCTTTCAGGGGTCGTCTGAAAATGTATAGTGGATTAACTTTAAACCAGTACGGC
>NZ_KV821496.1:37437-41228 GCF_001815675.1 Neisseria sp. HMSC065D04 | reverse complement strand
GTCGCCTTGTCCTGATTTAGTTAATCCACTATAAAACAGCTTGCCCCGGTGGATAACGATTGGCGTACCGGGGCGGAAGCGGTTGTGAAAGGGCGTCGGTTGCCCCTTTATTCGATTTTCAGATCGCCGACCAAAGCCGCCAGCGTGGACAGGCGCTGTTCGGATTTCGCCACGAACGGATTTTCAGTATCCCATGCGTAGCCTGCCAAAATGGAAGAAATCATGCGGCTGATTTCAGGGCTGCGGTTGGGCGCGTATACGACGTTTTGGAAGCGGAAATCGTACCAGCCGTCGACGTAAGTGCGGAACGCGTTCACGCCTATCACCAAGGGTTTGGCAAACTCTGCATCCCAGTCTGCCGTGCCGCCTTCAAGCTGTTTTGCCAACAGGTCGGCGGCGAGTTTGGCGGAGTGCAGCGCGATGGTTACGCCTGATGAGAACACAGGATCGAGGAACTCGGCGGCATTGCCCAACAGCGCGAAATGTTTGCCGTGCAGCGATTTTACGTTGGCGGAATAGCCTTGGATGGAGCGGAACGGGAAGTCGTTTTCCCAGACGGCTTTGTCCAGAATTTCTTTCAGCATCGGGCATTCGTAGACAAATTTTTTCAACACCGTTTCCGATTCGCCCGCGAGTACGTCGGGCGTGCCGACCACGCCGATGGAGCAGCGGTTGTCGCCGAAGGGAATCAGCCAAATCCACACGTCGCGGTGTTGCGGGTGGGTGGTAATCAGGATTTTGCTGCGGTCGAATTTCGGGTGGGTGATGTTGTCGTCGATGTGCGTGAAATGCGCTTGGCGCGGCGGCAGGTGCGACGGCGTTTCCAAGTCCAACAGGCGCGGCAGCACGCGGCCGTAGCCGCTGGCGTCCAATACGAATTTTGCGGTCAGCTCGTAGCTCTCGCCCGTGTCGGCTTCCACGCTCAAACGGGCAAGGTCGCCGCTGTTGTCGAACGCGGTCACGCCGTGTCCGAAACGTACTTCCACGCCTTGTTTGGCGGCTTCGTCAATCAGGATTTTGTCGAAAATACCGCGGCGCACTTGGTAAACCGTGCCGGGGCCGTCTGAAAATTTATCAGTGAAATCAAATTCGGTATAACGGCTGCCCCATGAAAACGCCGCGCCGTTTTTAAACTGAAAGCTGGGTTCGGCGTGTACGGCGTCGGCAAATCCGGCTTCTTCCAGCATTTCCATGCAGTGCGGCAGCAGGCTTTCGCCGATGACGAAGCGCGGAAAGTGCTGTTTTTCCAATACGCAGACTTTATAACCTTTTTTGTGAAGCAGGGCGGATGCTACCGAGCCTGCAGGACCTGCGCCGATCACGGCGACATCGAATTGAGGTGCGGACATTTAAATATACTTTCAAAACATAACAAAATAAAACGGGCGCTATTTTACTCCTTAATAGACTTATCTGAAATGAATTTTAAAGGCGACATCATGACTAAGATGAAATGGTTGCATAAACGACAACAGCCCTATATCGGGATAGGGCGGATTGTGGCTTGGCATGGATGGTTTTGTTGTCAATTTGTCTGATAAAAAGGTCGTCTGAAAACCTCGAATCAAGGTTTTCAGACGACCTTTTGCCGTTTTCAGTTAATCAATCCTCCGTCTTCGGCTCGGGAACGTCAAACACCTGACGCAAGTAGGCGAGGAAGGTGTTGTTGGTAGTCATGGTTTTGCCCGGAGAGTCGGAGAGTTTGGCGACGGATTGACCGTTGCACTCGACGAGTTTCAAAACAATGTTCAGCGGGGTATGGCCCATGTCGTTGGTGAGGTTGGTGCCGATACCGAAGCTGGTTTTGAAACGGTCTTTGAAATATTGGTGCAATGCCCATGAGCGTTCAATGTCCAGCCCGTCGGAGAAAGTCAGCATTTTGGTGCGGCTGTCGATTTTGAGTTTTTTATAGTGGGCATGCGCTTTGTCGCCCCATACATAAGGGTCGCCACTGTCGTGGCGCAGGCCGTCGAAGAGTTTGGCGAAATAGAGGTCGAAGTCGCGCAGGAAGGCATCCATGCCGACCACATCGGTCAGTGCGATACCGAGGTCGCCGCGGTATTCGTGTACCCAGCTTTCGAGGGCGGCTTTTTGGAAATTACGCAGGCGCACATCGAGGGCTTGGAAGGCTTGGAGGAACTCGTGCGCCATCGTGCCGATGGGGGTGATGCCGATTTTTTTGGCGAGATAAACGTTGCTGGTACCGCGCACGATGTCGGGGGCGGCTTCAAGCAGGGTGCGGATGACGTGTTCCTGCCAATCGAGGGTGTAGCGGCGGCGGGTGCCGAAGTCGGAGATGAGGAACGGCGGATCGTCGGGGTTTTGCGCGGCGGAGATTTCCTTGAGGCGTTGCGCTTTGGCTTGGAGGCGGCGTTCGCCTTCTTCAATGACGGCGGGGGTTTCGAGACGGCGGAAGTAGAGTTCGTTGACGATGGCGAGGATGAAGATTTCAAAGAACATCGCCTGAATCATAGGGCCTTCGATGCGGATATTCAGACGACCTTCTGAATCGGGGCTGACTTTGACGAAGCGGCGTTGAAGCTGGAAGAGTTCGAGATAGTCGACAAAGTCGCTTTTGATGAAGCGCAGGCTGCGCAGGTAATCGAGTTCGTCGTGGGTAAAGCGCAGTTGGCAGAGCGCGTCGAGTTCTCGTTCCAAGTCGCTTTGGATGTCGGCAAGCGGGTAAACCATGTCTTTGTTGCGACAGCGGAACTCGTAAAGGCTGTGGGTTTGGGGGAATTGGTGCAGTATCACCTGAAGCATGGTGAACTTGTACAGGTCGGTGTCGAGCAGGGAGCGGATAACGGGCGTTTGAGGTGCGGTCATGGCTTTTCTCTCGTTCAGCGTAAATGTAAAGCATTATTAGAACACGGTTAGACGGACGGGTGTTACTTTTTTTGGTTGGAGAAGCGTTGAAAAGGTCGTCTGAAATCTTTCAGACGACCTTTTTCTTCATATAAAACCGATATCAATTATTTGTCCACGACGATTTTGGCTGCCTGTCCGTCAGGCGAGGGTTCGTATTGTGTGGATTCGTCGCCGTAATACAGCACGCCGAGTTTGATGGGGATGCGGCCTTGCGATTTGCGGTGGGCGTTGGAGTCGCGCAGGGAGTAGGCGCAGCCGCAGTATTCCTGCTGGTAGAAGTGTTCTCGCTTGCTGATTTCGATCATGCGCGCGCTGCCGCCGCCTTTGCGCCAGTTGAAATCCCAATACACGACGTCGTCGTAGGGTGCGGCGGCGCGGTGGCCGCAGTCGTTGATTTGCGCCATGTTTTTCCAGCGGGAAATGCCCAGCGAGCTGGTGAAGACGGGGAAGCCGTTTTCGTGGGCGTATTGGGCGGCTTTTTCGAAACGCATGTCGAAACACATGGTGCAGCGGATGCCGCGTTCGGGTTCGAATTCCATGCCTTTGGCTTTGGCGAACCATTCTTTTCGGTCGTTTTCGTAGTCGTCGTCTTTGTCGATGAAGGGGATGCCGAATTTGTCGGCGAAGCGCATGTTTTCTTCTTTGCGCAACATGTATTCTTTGAGCGGGTGGATGTTGGGGTTGTAGAAGTAGATGGTGTAGTCGATGCCGCTGGCGAGCATGGCTTCCATGACTTCGCCGCTGCACGGGGCGCAGCAGGAATGCAGCAGGACTTTTTTATGGCCGCCGGGCGGGACGAGGACGGGGCGGTTGATGTCGGTAACGATGGGGCTGGTTTTGTCGTTCATAATCGGGGTGTTCCGTTTCGGTGTTTCAGACGACCTTTGGGTTTTATAGTGGATTAAATTTAAACCAGTACGGCG
>NZ_KV821496.1:27228-37337 GCF_001815675.1 Neisseria sp. HMSC065D04 | reverse complement strand
TGCGGCTTCGTCGCCTTGTCCTGATTTAAATTTACTCCACTATATGGGTCGTCTGAAAGGGTTGTGGTGTGGTTATTGGATGGGTTTGTTTTGTTTTTTGGCTGCCTTGCCGTCTTTGGGGTCGGGTGGCGGCGGCTCGGCGAAGATGCTTTCGGGGTTGGGGTGTGCGGCAAATTCGTGCAGCAGTTTTTGGTAGTCTTGGGACTGTTTCATCAGCTCCGCCGCGGCGGTCTGCAGGTTGTCCACGTCTTCGGGCGGGAGGTAGAAGCTGGTGGGGATGTTTAACACTTTGTCGCGCAACGCGGAGGGCGGCAGGTCTTTGAGGTTGAGGCTGACAAAGGAAAAGCTGATTCCGTCGCCGTTTTGTCGGCTGGCTTCGTTGCGTTTGTCGACAAAGGCGCGGAAGCGGCGTTGGGATTCTTGGGTGTATTGGTCGATGGGGATGTTGACGATGGCGGTAACGACGTCGCGGAATCCGGGTACGGCGGCGGTTTTGTCCATATTGCTGCTGATTTGGTTTTGGGCGTTGACGCTGATGACGACGATGTGGCGCAGGTTGCGGCTGCGGATTTGTTGTTCCAACACTTTGTCGGGATACATTTCGGTCATGTCCAAGAGGCTGCGCATGCCGAGGTTGTCGGTCAGGCCGCCGTCTATCAGGTGGATGTAGGGACGGGTTTTGCTGTCGCTGTATTTGTTGAATCTATCTTTAAACTCTTGATAGGTGGCGTTTTGCTGCTTTTGGGACTCGAGGCCGGTCATTTGCAGCTGCGGCGGCAGGGTGTAGCCGCAGTTGCCGCCGTTGTTGTTGAGGGTAATCGGGGCGAAGATCATGGGTACTGCGCTGGAGGCGGCAACGGCGCGGGCCAGGCGCAATCTGCCCAAGTCGATACACATGGGGTCGAAGTATTCTTGCGTGAAGTTCAGGCGTTCGCCCGCGCCCATGTCGGTGGCGGAAATGATGGCGAACGGGCCTTTGCCATGCATTTCCAAATCGCGGAAGGTGGCTTTGCCGAAAAGGTGGTTTTCAAACTGCTCCTGCAAGAGGTCGCCGCGTCCGTATTCGGGTGAGGCGAGGCGGGGCAGGTTAGACATGGAAAAGGCTTGTTTGACGACTTGGCGTTGGAAGTTTTGGTGAAGGAAACGCTTGTAAAACATGGGGATGGTTTCTTCGCCTTTGAGCGCGAAGTAGGCGGCGAGGACGGAACCGCCGGATACGCCGACCACCAAATCGACATTGGACATCAGCGATTTGCTTTTGCCACCGATGGTAACTTTTTGCTGCTGAAGCTGTTCCAACACGCCGTAGCCCAACGCCGCCGCGCGCGTGCCGCCGCCGGAGAGCATCAGGATGATGAAGGTGTCGTCTTCTTCGCGCCGAAACTGGCTGGTTTCAAAACGATAGCCTTGGTTCATATCAATTTTATTGATGGTGGCGACAGGCTGATACTTGACCAGCGAGCAGGCAGACAGCGCGGCCAAGGTAAAGGCGGTCAGGACGGTTTTGAACGGGCGTTTCAGCATGGAAGTTTGGTTGTGAAACAAAAGAGCTTGATTATAATGGATTAAATCGGTTTTCGATACCTGCCGGCGGGTTAAGGGCATACCGCAGCGTAGATTGAAAGGTTTTCAGACGACCTTGGTTCATTCCGCAATCGGACAGGTCGTCTGAAAAATAAAATCAGGTTTAAGGCTTGTCCGCCTTGTCTCCGATTTTGCCTTCTTTGCCTTGAAGCAGGTTTTGGATATTGCTTTTATGGCGGTACAACACCAGCACGGCGATGACAACGGTCGCCCAAGCCCAAGAAGAGTAGGGCATCAGCCAGAAGGCAACGAGCGGCGCGGCTACGGTGGCGGCGAGCGCGGCAAGCGAGGACACTTTAAAGCCGAACGCCATCACCAGCCAAATTGCCGCACAAACCAAAGCCGTTGCAGGCGAAAGCGCCAGCAATACGCCTAAAGCCGTCGCCACGCCCTTGCCGCCTTTGAAGCCGAAAAACAGCGGCCACATATGTCCGACCAACGCGGCGACGGCAACCGCCGCTATGGTGATGTCCGACAGATTCAAAGCATCTTGCAGACAGCGTGCCAAAACCACCGCCACCAAACCTTTGAGCGCGTCGCCCAGCAAAGTCAGCGCCGCTGCCTTTTTCTTGCCGCTGCGCAAAACATTGGTCGCGCCGGGGTTACCCGAGCCGTAAGTGCGCGGATCGTCCATGCCGTAATATTTGGAAACAATGACGGCAAACGACAGCGAACCGATTAAATAAGCCGCGATAACGGCGGATACATTGAACATTTCAGATGCTTTACTTAAAATGGGACGCTCATTTTATCAAAAAAACAGGCAGACAAATGGACAAAATCTTTTTACGCGGCATGAAGGCGAACACCTTAATCGGCGTGTACGACTGGGAACGCGAACGCCCCCAAACCCTGATTTTGGACTTGGATATCGGCATTCCCGAACAAAGCGGTCAAGACGACTATATCGGCAATACCGTCCACTACGGCGAAGTCTGCGAAGCCGTCAGGACAAGCCTTGCCGAACAAAGCTTCCTCTTGCTCGAATCATTGGCGGAACACATCGCCAAACTCATACTCGACAATTTCGGCGCGTTGAGTGTACGCGTCAGAATCATCAAACCCGGCATCCTGCCCGATGTCAAAGAAGTTGGTATCGAAATCGAACGCAGCAAGGTTTAAAGCAGCACAAACGGTTTAGCGAAACCTGATTCGCTCTTTTCGGACGAGCCTTTTCATGACTCAAGAGGTCGTCTGAAAGCGAGGCTTCAACGAAGTTAAAACCCATTCCCCATTTTCAGACGACCCCGTATCAAACTTTACAAAGAGAACACGCAAATGGATTTGAAAGAAACCAAACTCAGCAGCGAGCCGATTTACCAAGGCTCATTTGTTACCATCAACCGTGACAAAGTCCGTCTGCCCAACGGCAACGAAAGCCAGCGCATCGTCATCCGCCATCCTGGCGCGGCCTGTGTTTTGGCGGTTACCGAAGAGGGCAAAGCCGTACTCGTGCGCCAATGGCGTTACGCCGCAGACGCTGCCACGCTCGAGCTGCCCGCCGGCAAACTCGATGCAGGTGAAGATCCCGCCGAATGCGCCCTGCGCGAGCTGGCGGAAGAAACCCCGTACACCGCCGACCGCGTCAAACTCATCAGCAGCTTCTACACCGCCATCGGCTTCTGCGACGAAAAAATGTATTTCTACCAAGCAGAAGGCGTGCGCCTCGGCAGCACTCTGAGCAACGACGAAGACGAAATCACCGAAACCGTCCTGATGAGCAAGGAAGAAGCCCGCACCGCTTTGGCACACAACGAAATCAAAGACGGCAAAACCCTAATCGGCCTGCAATATTGGCTGATGCAGGGTTGATGTGAAAAGGATGTAAAAAGGTCGTCTGAAAAGCAGGTTGCACGTTTTCAGACGGCCTTTCTGCAAACCGGCTGCATAGCAATACCCATAAAACCGACGGATTTCAAATCCGCCTTATATAGTGGATTAACTTTAAATCAGGTTCAGCACCTTAGAGAATCGTTCTCTTTGAGCTAAGGCGAGGCAACGCGCCGTACTGGTTTAAAGTTAATCCACTATAAAACAAAGAGAATAGAGAACGTTATGAATAAGCCGCATCATTCGCATGCCGCCCCTTTGCTGGTCGTCGGCTGCGTCGTTTTCGGATTAGGCAGCTTGATTGTCAAGTTTGTCGAAGTCGGCTCTTACGCCATCGCATTTTGGCGGCTGGCGATAGCGGCGGTGATTTTCTGGCTGCTGTCGCGCCTCTTTGGGCAAAAGCTGCCCAAAAGCAAAAAAGCCATCTACACCGCCATGCTCTCCGGCGTGTTTCTGGCATTCGACCTGTCGCTGTGGCACGAAAGCATACACGCCGTCGGCCCCGGTATTTCCACCTTGCTCAACAGCTTGCAGATATTTTTCCTCTCCGCCATCGGTTTCTTCTTTTTCGGCGAACGCTTGAGTAAACCGCAAATGTTCAGCCTCATTCTCGCCATCAGCGGCGTCGCCCTTATCGGCAGCCCTGAGTTCGGACACAATGGTAACGCCGTCTGGGGCTTTATCAGCGGCATCACTTCGGGCGGGATGCTCGCATTGTCTATGGTGTGTATCCACAAAACCCACCAAATCGAGAAAACTTCCCTGTTCCCCATGATGATGATTTTGAGCTTTGGCGGCGCGTTATCCCTCATCATCCCGTCCATACTGTTTGACAGCCACGCCCTCTATCCCGCCACCATGCGCGATATTGGGTTGGTATTGATTTACGGCGCGGTGATGCAGTGTTTCGCATGGGGCATGATAGCCTACGCCATTCCCTTATTATCATTCTCGCTGACCGGACTGCTGTTGCTCTCCGAACCCGTCGCCGCCTTGCTTATCGACTATTTTTGGTTGGATAAACCGATTAACGCCCTCCAATGGAGCGGCGCCGTGTTGACTCTGATTGCCATTTACTTAGGGCGTGCCAACGAGAAAAATGCTTAAGCAGTCAGTAGGTTGCAGCTCGTTTATATATAATTTGACTGGTAAGGAGTTTGAAAGTATCATTCGAAAATGATAATTCATCTTATTTAATTGACTGGTAAAAGGAGGCTTTATTATGTTTGAGTGGACAACAGTTCTAAAAGTATTACCCAGTGCAGTATCACTTTTAACGCAAGGAGCAAGTAAACATGAACAGAAGTGTGCCGCATATTTAGAATTATTGAAAAAAGATAATAAAAATTTGATTTCATTTGCTCAAAAAAGTTTAATAATGGCAGAGAAAATGAAAGAAGATAAGAAATCTGTTAGAGATTTTTATGAATCAAGTCGCAAGAGTTATGACATGCTTGATGAGTTTATTACTTATCATCGTTATGCAGTGACGAAGCCGGGGGAGAAACCAGAAGAGGGAACAACTTCAAAAACTTTGAAATGGTTAGATGAGATTAAATCCAGTATATTTCCAGATGCTGAAAAATTAGAACCAAAAATGGAAGAAGTAATTAATAGTTATCTAGAATTGAATAATGAGATTAGAAATTTAATTTATAATTCCAGGAATACAATTCGTAAAGATAACAAAGATCATCCTAATTCCATATTAGAAGAAAAATATATTATAGATTTAAGGAAGGCATGTGTAGATATAACAAATATAGTTATAGAATTTTATGCTCCTGGAAAAAATGAGCAAAACAAATAATTTTGACGTGTAGTAAATAGCCAGCGAGGTGCATAGGTAGATCTGTACGAGAGGTTTTCCACCGTTTAGGAAGATATGTAATACGCCTTGAATTGGATGGTTATAGTCTGAAATCTTCTTGCACAAATAGTCTGTTAACGAAATTTGGCGCATGAAAATGTGCTAAAAATTTTCAATTGACTAAAACCTTTCTGGTTTTGAATAAAAATCAGAAAGGTTTTTTATTTTTGGAATATGATTAAGCATAAAATTTAGTAATTTATGTTATTGTGAGCGGTCAGTTGTCTGAACATTTTCAGACGACCTTTTTCCAATCTCAAATTCTGCAAAAGCAAAAACACCGAAGACCAATCAATCTTCGGTGTTTTTTTAATAGGGTGGCGAGCCAGACCCCCGGCACTGACGCATCGGAGTGGGCTGCTGGCTTCCGCCCCTGACCCGGTGTTCCGAATTACCATGCGGGGAGACCCGCCGTAAGAGAGTGGCATTATAACTGTTTTACGGGAAAACTCAAGCGCGGCTGCATCAAAGGTCGTCTGAAAAGTCTTTTTACCTTTAAATTGTCAACAATATCCGCCTTTTTGAAAATTATTCCTATTGAAACATTTTTCGCCTTTTCCGTTGAAAAACATCGGAATTTAAACTACATTATCGCTTTTCCAACGAGTTGTCTGATTGTCTCGAAAATCATTTTAACTTCGTTGAAGCTGCACTTTCAGACGACCTTTTCATAAAAATACGGCGAAATCATGCCGCAGCTTTCCGCAGTTTCGCCGTACCAATAATCATACGGACACACCGCCACCATGACCACGACTACCGCCCCGCAGCGTATTCGGGAAATTCCCTACAACTATACTTCCTACACCGACCGCGAAATCGTCATCCGCCTGTTGGGCGATGAGGCGTGGCAGATTCTGCAGGACTTGCGCGGACAGCGCAGGACGGGGCGTTCGGCGCGGATGTTGTTTGAAGTGTTGGGCGATATTTGGGTGGTCGTGCGCAATCCGTATCTGGTTGATGATTTGCTGGAGCATCCGAAACGCCGCGCCGCGCTGGTGCGGGAAATGCGCCACCGGTTGAACGAAATCCGCAAACGCCGCGACGACAATCCGCAAGTCGATGTATTGGTGGCGGCGGCGGAAAAGGCGGTCGAGCGTTTTGACGGCAGCTTTGACGAAACGCGCCAAAAGCGGCGGCAGATTCTGGAACGTTTGAGCAAAATCACCAAGCCGCACAATATCATGTTTGACGGGCTGGCGCGGGTAACGCACGTTACCGATGCGACCGACTGGCGCGTGGAGTATCCGTTTGTCGTCGTCAATCCCGACACGGAGGCAGAGATCGCTCCTTTGGTCCGCGCCTTAATCGAGCTGGATTTGGTCATTATCCCGCGCGGCGGCGGCACGGGTTATACCGGCGGCGCTGTGCCTTTGGATGCAAACAGCGCAGTCATCAATACGGAAAAGCTGGACAAGCATCGCGGCGTCGAATTTGTCGAACTGGCGGGTTTGGATGGCAAGCATCCGATTATCCATTGCGGCGCGGGCGTGGTAACGCGGCGGGTGGAAGAAACCGCGCATCAGGCGGGCTTGGTGTTCGCCGTCGATCCGACTTCTGCCGACGCTTCCTGCGTGGGCGGCAATGTGGCGATGAATGCGGGCGGCAAAAAAGCCGTGCTGTGGGGGACGGCGTTGGACAACCTCGCCTACTGGCAGATGGTCAACCCGCGGGGCGAATGGCTGCGCATTGAGCGCGTGCGCCACAATTTCGGCAAAATTCACGACGAAGAAACCGCAGTCTTTGACGTTCACACGCTGGATTCAGACGGCCTCAATATCGTTAAGACCGAACGCTTGGAAATCCCCGGCCACAAATTCCGCAAAGTCGGTTTGGGCAAAGACGTTACCGACAAATTCTTGAGCGGCCTGCCCGGCGTGCAAAAAGAAGGCACGGACGGCATCATCACCAGCGTCGCATTCGTGTTGCACAAAATGCCGAAATACACGCGCACCGTGTGTATGGAGTTTTTCGGCACAGTCGCCACCGCCACGCCTTCTATCGTTGAAATCCGCGACTTCCTGCTCGCCCACGACAGCGTGCGGCTGGCGGGTTTGGAACATTTGGACTGGCGTTATGTCCGCGCCGTCGGTTACGCCACCAAAGCGGCGGGTAAAGGACGGCCGAAAATGGTCTTGCTGGCGGACGTGGTTTCAGACGACGAAGCCGCCGTAGAGGCAGCCGCCGAACACATCTGCGAACTTGCCCGCGCCCGCGACGGCGAAGGCTTTATCGCCGTGTCGCCCGAAGCGCGCAAAACCTTCTGGCTCGACCGCAGCCGCACCGCCGCCATCGCCAAGCACACCAACGCCTTTAAAATCAACGAAGACGTGGTGATTCCGCTGGAACGGCTGGGCGAGTATTCGGACGGTATCGAACGCATCAACATCGAGCTTTCCATCCAAAACAAACTCACCCTGTGCGCCGCATTGGAGCAATATCTTTCGGGCAAACTCCCCATCGACAAAATGGGCACGGACCTGCCGACCGCCGAACTTTTGGGCGAACGCGGCAAACACGCCCTTGCCCATGTTTCCGCCGTTAAAGAACGTTGGGACTGGTTGCTTGCCCATCTGGATACGCCGCTTGCCGACTATAAAGCCCGCTACGGCGCAACCGTCCATGCCGCACCCAAAGCCAAAGACGACGAGAGCTGTTTCACCGCATTCCGCGACTTCCGCCTGCGCGTGTCCGTCAAAGAAGACGTAATGAAACCGCTCGCCGAAATCTTCAGCGGAAAAACCGACACCAAAATCATCGAAGGCTTGGGCAAAATCCACGCCAAAACCGTGCGCGGCAGAGTCTTCGTCGCCCTGCACATGCACGCGGGCGACGGCAACGTCCACACCAACCTCCCCGTCAATTCAGACGACGCCCAAATGCTTCAGACGGCCTACCGTTCGGTCGAACGCATCATGAAGCTCGCCCGCTCGCTCGGCGGCGTGATTTCCGGCGAACACGGCATCGGCATCACCAAGCTCGAATTTCTGACCGATGAAGATTTGCAACCGTTTTGGGACTACAAAAACCAAGTCGATCCCAAACACACCTTCAACCGTCACAAACTGATGAAAGGCTCGGACTTACGCAACGCCTACACGCCGTCTTTCGAGCTGTTGGGCGCGGAATCGCTGATTATGGAAAAATCAGACCTCGGCACCATCGCCGATTCCGTCAAAGACTGCCTGCGCTGCGGCAAATGCAAACCCGTCTGCTCCACCCACGTTCCGCGTGCCAATTTGCTGTATAGCCCGCGCAACAAAATCCTCGGCGTGGGGCTCTTGACCGAAGCCTTCTTATACGAAGAGCAAACCCGCCGCGGCGTTTCCATCAAACACTTCGAAGAACTCATGGACATCGGCGACCACTGCACCGTGTGCCACCGCTGCGTCAAACCCTGCCCCGTCAACATCGACTTCGGCGACGTAACCGTAGCCATCCGCAACTACCTTGCCGATTCCGGCCACAAACGCTTTGCACCCGCCGCATCAATGGGCATGGCATTTTTGAACGCCACCGGCCCTAAAACCATCAAAGCCCTGCGCGCCGCCATGATACAGACCGGCTTCCCCGCGCAGAATTTCGCCTACAAAATCGGCAAACTCCTGCCCGTCGGCACCAAAAAACAAAAAGCCGAACCCAAAGCCACCGTCGGCACCGCCCCGGTCAAAGAACAAATCATCCACTTCATCAACCGTCCTTTGCCCAAAAGCGTGCCCGCTAAAACACCGCGCTCCATGCTCGGCATCGAAGACGACAAAAGTATCCCCATCATCCGCAACCCCGCCGCGCCCGAAGATGCCGAAGCCGTGTTCTACTTCCCAGGCTGCGGTTCCGAGCGTTTGTTCAGCCAAATCGGACTCGCCGTCCAAGCCATGCTCTGGCACGTCGGCGTACAAACCGTCCTGCCGCCCGGCTATATGTGTTGCGGCTATCCGCAGGACGCGGGCGGCAACAAGGCAAAAGCCGAACAAATGAGCACCAACAACCGCGTCGCCTTCCACCGCATGGCAAACACCCTCAACTACCTCGACATCAAAACCGTCGTCGTCAGTTGCGGCACCTGCTACGACCAGCTCGAAAAATACCGCTTCGAAGAAATCTTCCCCGGTTGCCGCATCATCGACATCCACGAATACCTGCTCGAAAAAGGCGTGAAACTGAACGGTGTGAAAGGTCAGCAATACCTCTACCACGACCCCTGCCACACGCCCATCAAAACCATGAACGCCACCCAAATGGCCAGCAGCCTCATGGGGCAGAAAGTCGTCCTAAGCGACCGCTGCTGCGGCGAATCCGGCATGTTCGCCGTCAAACGGCCTGACATCGCCACCCAAGTCAAGTTCCGCAAACAGGAAGAAATCGAGAAAAACCTCAAAGAGCTGCCGCAGGGCGAACCCGTCAAAATGCTCACCACCTGCCCCGCCTGCCTGCAAGGCCTGAGCCGCTACGCCGACGACAACGACATGCCCGCCGACTACATCGTCATCGAAATGGCGAAACATATCCTCGGCGAAAACTGGCTGGACGAGTTTGTGAAAAAAGCCAACAACGGCGGCGTGGAGAAAGTGTTGCTGTAAGGCGTACGGTTTTCAGACGACCTCAAAGGTCGTCTGAAAACCGTCATTCATTAAATCGGCGGAGAGACTTTGGAAGGTTGGAGAAGAGTTTGCCAGACCTTGATGCGATGCGCCGAACAGTCAACCCGATTTTCAGACGACCCTACGTTTTAAACAGATGAAAACAGTTTGAATAACACCCTGACGGCTGTACCCTCCAGCCGTCAGGGTGCATTTTTATAGTGGATTAACTTTAAACCAGTACG
>NZ_KV821496.1:4841-27128 GCF_001815675.1 Neisseria sp. HMSC065D04 | reverse complement strand
GTCGCCTTGTCCTGATTTAAATTAAATCCACTATGCGTAGGCGGGGGCGGGAATGACGGTAGTCAGACAGAAATCTATGCCACGACGCGCAACCTGCCCCCTCTCCCGTCCGGCGGGAAAGGGTTGGGGAGAGGGTTGGGGAGAGGGTTGGGGAGAGGGTGGCTTTACGGGCTGCACCAATTTGATTTTGCCTAAAGCCGCGAAGCCACCTCCATCCTAACCTTCCCCCGCAGGACGGGGGAAGGGACAAGGTTGCTGATACGGTAAAAGGTCGTCTGAAACTGAAAATTTGGTTTCAGACGACCTCTTCTCATAATCAGAACATGCTAAATACCCCGCCAGATAGGGAAGGGCAGGTTGCCGTTGAAGCAACGAGTAGCGTGATATCCCGATCAGCATGATACTGCTTAAAGGCGGATGAAGCAGGCGGATGGTTGTATGGATTGTTGTAAACGGGAGCGTTGCAATTTGAGATGGAAAAAGCCGAGTCCTATTTATGCAGAACCCGGCTTAATAGGGAGTGCCTGAATGGACTTTTACGGGCGTCCGAGATTTGAGGCGCAGTTTAGATTCAAATTCAGACGACCTGTTGTGACATCGGATTGCTTAACGCAGTTCTGTATGCAGGCGGCTGAGGAGCGTAGAGGCATCGCTGCCTTTGTATGCGCTGCCGTCTTTGTTCAAGAGGCTGATGCGCGAACCGCCGTTGACTGGCTCGACGAATACGATGATCTCGGGGTAGGCGGCAGGTTTCTCAACTTTTTTGCCTTTGCCCAGCATACGGCCGAAGAAGCCCGGTTTTTTCGTGGAAACGGCGTCGCTTTCGTTAGGCGCCTGTTGAACCAAGAAGGCGTGGCGTTCGATGTTTTGACCCAAGACATTCAAGCCGATGCGGTCGAGGGCAAGCGCGGTGCGTCGCCAGTTGCGGCCGTAGTCGCCGGAGACGAGCAGGGTGTTGCCGTCAATTCGAGCCAATTCGCTGCCGCTGCGTTTGGCAACGCTTTGGGTCAGCGCGTTCTCAGCTTGTTGCTGATCGACGCCCAAGTATTGCATGAAGCGTGCGAGGAAGGCGGCTTCAAGGTTGGGGTCGTTGGCGGCAGGCTGCCACATGGTCGTGTCTTTTTTCTTGTCGGCGTAAACTTCTTTCATGCCTTTGTGGGCGAAGAAGACGTCGGTTGTGCCGTTTTTGCCTTGTTCGATGCGGATGATGAATTTATCGCGCTCGCTGGTGGAATAGATGCCGCCCATGCCGACTTTGTCCAAGAGGCGGCGCAGGCCGTCTTGCGGGATTTTGGCGCGGTTTTCCGCCCATTCGGTTTCCATTTGACCGATGCCGGGTTCTTCGGATTTGATGTCGAAGCCGTTTTCTTGCCAGAATGCTTTCAGCAGAGGCCAAATTTCGGCAGGGGATTTGCCTTGGACTTCAATCCAGCGTTGGTTGCCGTCGCGCTCCAAACGGACGCCTTTGACGGATTTGAGGACTTCGGAGTTGGCGGCCTGTTGGGTTGCCGATGTGCGGCGGCTCAGGTCGCTGGCGCGGACGGCGCCGCTGCCTGCGGGTATTTGATAGAGGTTGCCTTGATCGGGGTTGTTCAAATCAGGCGGTACTTCTAATTTGACGATTTTGCGTGTCTGGGTTTGGTAGTCCAGCTTAGGCAGGTCTTTTTTGTTGCCCGAACAGGCAGTCATGCTGATCAGGGCGATTGCTACGACGACAGGTTTCATATAGGTCATATTGGTTTCCTGTGGGATGTGATGGGTTAACGGCAGGTCGTCTGAAAACGGTTTTCAGACGACCTTTGCGGTTTATGCGGTGAGTTGTCCGGATTCTTGCAATGCGGCGCGGACTTTTGCCTGTCCGGCTTCGGTCAGGGGGACGAGCGGCAGGCGGACATAAGGGTCGCATTTGCCCAATGCGGAGATGCCCCATTTGGGCGCGGCAGGGCTTGGTTCGCAGAACATAGTGTTATAAATCGGAATCAGGCGGTCATTTAATTGACGAGCGGTCGCAATATCGCCTGCAAGGGCGGCGCGGCACATATCGGCGAAGAGTTTGGGAGCGACATTGGCGGCAACGGTTACGACGCCTTTCCCGCCGCAGAGCATGAAGGGCAGGCCGGTGGGGTCATCGCCGGAAAGGACGGTGAAGCCTTCGGGCGCGTGTTTGATTAATTCGAGATTGCTGCCGATGTTGCCGCTGGCTTCTTTGACGCCGACGATGTTCGGGATTTTGGCAAGGCGCAGGATGGTGTCGTTGGTCATGCTGACGACGGTGCGGCCGGGTACGTTGTAGATAATCATCGGAATCGAGGTGGATTCGGCGATGGTTTTGAAATGTTGGTAAATGCCTTCTTGGGAGGGCTTGTTGTAATAGGGGACGACGGAGAGGGTGTAGTCTGCACCGGCTTTTTCGGCGGCGCGGGAGAGCGCGATGGCTTCGAGGGTGTTGTTGGCGCCGGTGCCGGCGATAACGGGAACGCGCTTGTTGACGTGTTTGACCGTTTCTTCGATTACGCTTAAATGTTCTTCGACGGAGAGGGTGGCGGATTCGCCCGTCGTGCCGACGGCGACGATGCCGTCGGTACCGCTTTCGATATGCCAGTCGATCAAATCGCGGAGTTGTTCGTAATGGATGCTGCCGTCTTGATTCATGGGTGTAATCAGGGCAACCAAGCTACCTTGTAACATACGGAAACCTTTTTATTCATTGTGTGAGGTCGATTATGCTTCGGATTGTAGCTTACTTTGTTGTTTGTGTGAAACATATCGGCCGGACGGTTGGTTTAAAGGCTTAAGGGCTATCATATCTTAATAAATAATATTTTTTATAATCATAAAATTATTGGTTTTGAGCGGTGGAAGTGCTGTCAAGAATTAAAATGTGTTAAGCGCATAAATACCGTCTAAAAATGAAGGACTGTTTGACGTGGGAATTCAAAGAAATTCGAATTTGGGCAGCCGGGGATGTTTTTGGGCTGGAGGATTAGAATTGATAAGGAATCTTTGATTCGCTACAATTTCGTTCCTTAAAATTTTTTAACGTTTGACAACGGATAGAAAGACTGCGATGGCTGAAACAATGAAAAAACAGGCGGATTCGCCTGATTTGGTGTACGGTTTGGAAGACGAACCGCCATTCGGAAATGCCTTATTAAGCGCGATAACGCATCTTCTGGCCATTTTTGTGCCGATGATTACGCCCGCGCTGATTGTGGGCGGCGCGCTGGAATTGCCGGTGGAGATGACGGCGTATCTCGTGTCGATGGCGATGGTTGCGTCGGGTGTCGGCACTTATTTGCAGGTCAACCGCTTCGGGCCGGTCGGTTCGGGGATGCTGTCTATCCAGTCGGTGAATTTCTCGTTCGTTACCGTCATGATTGCGCTCGGTGCGGGGATGAAAGAGGGCAGCTTGACTAAGGATGCGATGATTTCGACGCTGTTGGGCGTATCGTTTGTCGGCGCGTTTTTGGTGTGTTTCTCGGCATGGCTTCTGCCGTATTTGAAAAAAGTGATTACGCCGACGGTCAGCGGCGTGGTCGTGATGCTGATTGGCTTGAGTTTGGTACACATCGGCATTACCGATTTCGGCGGCGGCTTCGGCGCGAAGGCAAACGGCACGTTCGGCTCGATGGAAAACTTGGGGCTGGCGTCGTTGGTGTTGCTGATTGTGTTGATATTCAACTGTATGAAAAACCCGCTGCTGCGTATGAGCGGCATTGCGGTCGGGTTGATTGTCGGCTACATCGTCGCGCTGTTTTTGGGCAAGGTGGATTTTTCCGCACTGCAAAACCTGCCGCTAGTTACGCTGCCCGTACCGTTTAAATATGGTTTCGCTTTCGATTGGCACGCATTTATTGTGGCGGGCGCGATTTTCCTGTTGAGCGTGTTTGAGGCGGTCGGCGATTTGACTGCGACGGCAATGGTGTCCGACCAGCCGATTGAAGGCGAGGAATACACCAAACGCCTGCGCGGCGGCGTGTTGGCGGACGGTTTGGTATCGGTGATTGCGACGGCTTTGGGTTCGCTGCCGCTGACCACCTTCGCGCAAAACAACGGCGTGATTCAGATGACCGGCGTGGCTTCGCGCCATGTGGGCAAATATATTGCCGTGATTTTGGTGCTGCTGGGTTTATTCCCCGTTGTCGGACGTGCGTTTACGACGATTCCGAGTCCGGTGTTGGGCGGCGCGATGGTTTTGATGTTCGGACTGATTGCGATTGCGGGCGTGCGGATTTTGGTCAGCCACGGCATCCGCAGGCGCGAGGCAGTGATTGCGGCAACGTCGGTCGGTCTGGGCTTGGGCGTGGCGTTTGAACCGGAAGTGTTTAAAAACCTGCCTGTCTTGTTCCAAAACTCTATTTCCGCAGGCGGCATTACGGCAGTTATCCTGAACCTGCTTTTGCCGGAGGATAAAACCGACAAAGTCGTCAAAATCGATACCGAGGGGCTGGAGCATTAAGTTTCAAACGTAAACGAAAGGTCGTCTGAAAATTTGATTTTCAGACGACCTTTTCTATCGGGCTTGAATTGAAACCGTATTCTGTCAAAGAAGTCGGTTTGTATAGTGGATTAAAATAAAAATGAGACAAGGCGACAACGCCCGCCGTGTACGGGTAGTACATAAGGGCGTTGGCAACGCCGTATCATTGCAATTTTAATCCACTATAATTTATTTGCCGATGGTGACGCGTTTGATGATAACCGGTTTGACGGGGACGTTTTGATGGAAGCCGCGTGTCGCAGTCGGAGTTTTGCTGATTTGTTGCACGACATCCATGCCCGAAGTCACTTTGCCGAAGACGGCATAGCCGTAGCCTTGCGGGGTTTTGTTTTTGAAGTCGAGGAATGCGTTGTCGGCAGTATTGATGAAGAACTGGCTGGTGGCGGAATTAGGATCGCCGGTACGCGCCATGGCGATGGTGCCGACGGTGTTTTTCAAGCCGTTGTCCGCTTCGTTGTTGATGGCTTTGTCTGTGGCTTTTTGGGCAAGGTCTGCGGTAAAGCCACCGCCTTGAATCATAAAGCCGTCGATCACGCGGTGGAAAACGGTGTTGTCGTAAAAGCCTTTACGGGCGTAGCTGACGAAGTTGGCGACGGTTTTCGGTGCTTTGGTTTCGTCGAGCGACAGACTGATGTTGCCCATATTGGTTTCGATGACGGCGTGTGTCTCGGCTTGGGCGTTGAAGGCTGCGGCAAGGGCAAGGGCGGCGAAAGTGAGTTTGAGGGTTTTGTTCATTTGAGTGTTTCTCGTAGTGTGAAAATCAAACGTTATTATCGCGGATTTTATGTGAAATCTCTAAAAGGCGTTGTGAAATATTTTAAGGTCGTCTGAAAACGGATACAGCAAACTTCGTTTTCAGACGACCTTTTGTGTTGCGCAGCGGCTTATTGTTTGGCGGCTTCGATTTGGATGTCGATGCGGACGTTTTTGGTCATACCTGCATCAACCAGATAGTTCACGCCCCATTTGGTGCGGTCGATGGTGGTGCTGAAGTCGCCGCCGCAAACTTCGGTTTTCGCCATCGGGCTTTGGTAGCAGTTGAATTTTTCGGCTTTGAGTTTGACGGGGGCGGTTTTGCCGTGCATGGTCAGGTTGCCGTCAACGGAGAGCAGTTTTTTGCCGTTGAAGTTGAATTTGGTGGAAACGAAGCGGATGTTCGGGTATTTGGCGGCATCGAAGATGTCGGCAGATTTCAGGTGGTCGGTAAAGTGTTGCGAACCGCTTTGCAGGTTGGCAACGGGAATGGTGATGTCGATTTTGCCTTGGCGCTTGGCTTGATCGAAATCGACGGAGCCGGTCAGACCGTAGAAACCGCCGACGTTGGTGCTGGTGTTGAAGTGGTCGATGGCGAAACGGGCGTTGGCGTGATGTTCGTCTACTTTGTAAGTGGCGGCGGAGGCAGTACCGATGGCGGCGGCTGCGAGCGTGGCGAAGATGATTTTTTTTATGATGGTCGTCCTTTGTATGAGGTTGTAAAGATGTTTATCTTAACATAAGAAAGAATGCATATCATTTCTTAAGGGTGAATGGTGGATTTACTTGGATTTGATGATGGGGTCGTCTGAAAACTGAGAAGGGCAATATTAAGGCAACCCTAGACTTCTTGAAGATTTGCTAGGATTACATCCTGGTGATTTAGGTGATACACCTGTGGCAATAGAAATTCCTTATGATTCAATTAAAAATTTGAAAGTTCCGAGTGGTAACGAAGCGTCAGCTTTTAAAGGATATTGGAAACCAGGTGGCCGCACTTATCCAGGCGATATGCCCGAAGCAGTCATTGATGAGGTGCCTTGGGGACAATTTACAATTAGAAAATTAGGTGATAATTAAAATGGGCTTAACAAAAATAGCATGGGAAGAATATGAGAACTTTAAGGAAGTCCATACGCCAGACAATCTTTATATTCGGGAGCATGATGGAAAATACTATACGTTTTTTGAACTTGGTATTGCTTCTGTGAGGCGAGTTTTTGAAATAAACACCACGGATTTCGAAGCATATCTATCCGGGGAACGCTCAGGGAATGATTTGTTATTTAAAGCTCAGAATGATTCTTGGCCACCGAATGTGACACAATTAGAAGCGGATAAAAATTTTTGGCGGCAATATCCAGAAGCTTTAACGGTAAATCCTGAAGCACAAGGTTTATTCACAAAGACTGAACTAAAGGCAATATTGCCAGAAGGAGCTAAAATTTTGGCAAGTAGTGATTAAAACTTCTGTTATTAAAGTTAATGAAAAAAGCGCGGAGTTATCCGCGCTTTTGGTTTTCAGACGGCCTTTTACAAGGCGGCGAGTACTGCGTCGCCCATTTCGGAGCAGGAAACGAGTTTCGTACCTTCTTCGTAAATGTCGCCGGTGCGCAAACCTTGTTGCAGCACTTTTTGGACGGCGCTTTCGACTTGTTGCGCGCGGGCTTCGTCGTTCAGGCTGTAACGCAGCAGCATGGCAAGCGAGAGGATGGTGGCCAGCGGGTTGGCTTTGTTTTGTCCGGCGATGTCGGGTGCGGAGCCGTGTGACGGTTCGTACAGGCCTTTGCCGTTTTCGTCCAGCGAGGCGGAGGGCAGCATGCCGATGGAGCCGGTCAGCATGGAAGCTTCGTCGGAGAGGATGTCGCCGAAGATGTTGCCGGTGGCGATGACGTCGAATTGTTTGGGCGCGCGCACAAGCTGCATGGCGGCGTTGTCCACATACATGTGGGAGAGTTCGACGTTGGGGTATTGTTTGCCGATTTCTTCAAAGATTTCGCGCCACAGTTCGGTGGTTTCCAAGACGTTGGCTTTGCCGACGGAACAGACTTTTTTGCTGCGTTTTTGGGCGGATTGGAAGGCGACGTGGGCGATGCGGCGGATTTCGCTTTCGCTGTATTTCATGGTGTTGTAGCCTTCGCGTTCTCCGTTTTCCAGAACACGGATGCCGCGCGGTTCGCCGAAGTAGATGTCGCCGGTGAGTTCGCGCACGATGAGGATGTCGAGGCCTGCGACGATTTCGGGTTTGAGCGTGGAGGCGTTGGCAAGCTCGGGGTAGAGGATGGCGGGGCGCAGGTTGGCAAACAGGTTCAGGTCTTTTCGGATTGCCAATAGTCCGCGTTCAGGGCGCAGCGGGCGGTCGAGGTTGTCGTATTGCGGGCTGCCGACTGCGCCGAGCAGGACGGCATCGGCTTTGCGGCAGAGGTTTTGCGTGAATTCGGGATAGGGATGGCCGTATTCGTCGTAGGCTTCGCCGCCTAGTGGGGCGTATTCGTAGCTGGCGTCCAAGCCTTGGGCGATGAGTTTGTCGAGTACGCGGACGGTTTCGGCGACGATTTCGGGACCGATGCCGTCGCCTCGGAGGATGGCGATATGTTTGGTCATGGCAAAATCCTTATGAGGGTTTGGAAAAGGGGAGGTCGTCTGAAAACGGTGCAGCGTTTTCCATTTGTAAGGATGGTGTTTTCAGACGACCTTTTGTGTCTGTTTGCAGGTCGGTTTGTTTGAACGAGGCTGATTGTACCATTGCGGCATCGAGAAAGCCGCGTGGAAATCATGCTGGCGGATTCGTCGGGAACGCGATGGGCGATGTAGCCGAGTTTTACAGTATTGGCGAAGAATTGAAGGGAATCAGTAACGTTCGGTTTCGATACGGATTTTAAAGACAGCTTTGCGTATGAACTTTTCTTCGCCCACCAATGGGGCGTGCGCGTCGTTGGGGAAGAAGAGGGCGAACTCGCCCGGTTGGAGCGTGAGCCAGGTTTCCGGTTCGCAGTCGAAAAATTCGATGTCGCGCTCTTCGTTGTAGCCTAAACCGTTTTTCAGACGGCCTCTGTCTATCCAGCCGTAGGTTTCCTCTCCGCTGATGGGGACTTGAATGTCGATGTGTTTCAGATGTGCTTCCGGCTTGGCTTCCGCTCTGCTCCTCATTGGCTCGCTGCCAACGAAGATGCGGATATTGGGGTTTTTGCACGGCACTTGGCCATCGGGCAAGGCGGCGAAATCCAGCGTTTGCAGCAGGTGGATGGCTTCGGCGAAGTCGGGGTGCAGCGCGGCGTAGCGGGCGGCGTTGGTGATGGTGTCGGTAATCATGGTTTTTGATTGGAAAGGTCGTCTGAAAAAGCATTCCTTACAGGATGGTTTTTTGTAAATCTAAAGTGGCAGCATAATGTTCGGCAATGGGGATAGGCTTGCGGCTGACTTGGTTGATGTCTCCACCTTCTTCGGTAAATAAAAATGGAAAGAACGTATAAACATTGTCGCCACTCAAATTGCGGATTTCTTCGCGCCAATTTTGCCAACGTAGGTTTTCATAATACATCTGCAGGTCGCCTACTAATGCCCAATGCAAAAAATCGCCATAGCCTTTTTCGCAATCTTCCCATTCGAGAGTATCCGGCGGGAGGTAGAAAACATTGCCGGGTGTGCCGTCCAATCCGCCGCCATTGATGGCAAAGTAGCCGCCTGCGGCGTCATCGGCAATCAGGTAATAGGGCGCGGGTGCGGCAGGTTCGGATTGTGTGCGGCCGAGATTCCAGCTTCCCAGTCCGCGAGGCAGTTTTGCGCTGCCCGAACCCAGTATCCGCAACCAGCCGTCGTCAATCAGGATGCCGCCGGTTTCATAAACGACCGCACCCATAAATGAACGTGTGGTTACTTGGGTTTTTAAGAGTTCGGCTTCTGAGGCGGCAGAATCGCGCGGCAGGATTTCTACGGGATTAGCGGCTTCGGTAAGCCACTCTTGAATCAGCGGCCATGCGGGGTCGGTGGTGTTGATGAGGTCGGATAATGTTTTCATTTGGGACTAATTGAAATGAGCGGAGCAGGTTTCTATTCTCTGCATTTGGTCTGACGCACAAAAAACAGGCAGCCTGCATAATTATTGCAGGCTGCCTGCTGTTTTAACCGTTAAACAGCCAAGGCTGGCTTTGGCGACGTTTTTCTTCGAAATCGCGGATTTCGTCGGCGTGTTGCAGGGTCAGGCCGATTTCATCCAAACCGTTTAAGAGGCAGTGTTTGCGGTGTTCGGTAATGTCGAATTTGAACGTTTCGCCGCTTGGTGTGGTCAGGGTTTGTTCGGCAAGGTCGATGGAGAGTTGATAGCCTTCATTGGCCTCGACTTCTTTGAAAAGCTGGTCGACTTGTTCTTCGGTTAACACGATGGGCAGGAGGCCGTTTTTGTAGCAGTTGTTGAAGAAGATATCGGCAAAGCTGGGCGCGATGACGGCGCGGAAACCGTAGTCGTCCAATGCCCAAGGGGCGTGTTCGCGCGAGGAGCCGCAGCCGAAGTTTTTGCGCGTCAACAGGATTTGCGCGCCTTGGTAACGCGGCTGGTTCAGCGAGAAATCGGGGTTCAGCGGGCGTTTGCTGTTGTCCATGCCCGGTTCGCCGTGGTCGAGGTAACGCCATTCGTCAAAGGCATTGGGACCGAAGCCGCTTCGTTTGATAGATTTTAAAAATTGTTTGGGGATGATGGCGTCGGTATCGACGTTGCTGCGGTCGAGCGGGGCGACGATGGCGGTGATTTTGGTAAAGGCTTTCATGTCAGGTTCTTATAGGAATAATGTGAAAAAAATGATGGTTGTTTGGCGGGTTGGATTAACGTGTGCTGTGCAAACCGATTCGGTTGCCTTCGGTATCTTCGATAAAGGCGGCAAAGCCGTTGGCGATGGGGAATTTCTCCTGCAACAGTTTTCCGCCTGCTGAAACGGCTTTTTCTGCGGTCTCGGCACAATCGGGGCAATTGAAGAAAATGGTCGTGCCTCCGTGGCCGGGTTGGGCGTTGCTGTCGTGCCAAATCATGCCGGCAGTACCGTGTTGCGCGTAATCGGCAGGGAAAATGATGAAACGGAAGCCGTTACCGCCGACGTCTTGTAAATGTTTGCCGAAGACAGATTCGTAAAACGCTTTGGCTCGATCCAAATCTTGGGCGTGAATACCAAACCAGCTTGACGGATTGCTCATGGTTTCTTCCTTTTTATGAAATGCTGAATATTTCCGGATGCCTTATTGATGTAGGGTAAGAGGTCGTCTGAAAAAAGGTTTGGATTTTTCAGACGACCTTGGTTGCCGGTTTATTCGGTAGCGGCTTCAAGTTTTTCGCCGACATGAGTCATGCCGCGACCTACGGCGTTGCCGCCTTTTTTAACGGCTTCCTCGGTCTTGTCGGCTACGTGCTCGGCAGTTTCTTTGGTTTTATCCCAGTTGCGGCTGGTGTCATCTTTCGCTCCGGACCAAGTGCTGGAACAGGCAGACAAGATGAAGGCTGCGGCAGCCAATGCAAAAATTTTTTTCATAATGGATTCCTTTCAGGTGATAAATGATTGAAAAGGTTTCAGACGTTTTGCGCAACAATGGGAAAATTTGCTTGAGCAATGTATTGTTTTCAGACGACCTCTATTGATGGGGTCGTCTGAAAGATTATGCCATGGTACGGATGTCGGTAAAGCGTCCGTTGACCGCCGCGGCAGCAGCCATAGCGGGGCTGACAAGGTGCGTGCGCCCGCCGTTGCCTTGGCGGCCTTCGAAGTTGCGGTTGGAAGTGGAAGCGCAGCGTTGGCCCGGAGTGAGGCGGTCGGCGTTCATGGCGAGGCACATTGAGCAGCCCGGTTCGCGCCACTCGAAACCGGCGTCGATAAAGATTTTGTCCAAGCCTTCTTGTTCAGCCTGCCGTTTAACCAAGCCGGAGCCGGGAACGATTAACACGCGCTGTACGTTGTCGGCTTTTTTACGGCCTTTGGCGACGGCGGCGGCTTCGCGCAAGTCTTCGATGCGGCTGTTGGTGCAGGAGCCGATGAATACGATGTCGACGGGGATTTCGTTCAGCGGCGTGCCGGCTTCCAAGCCCATGTATTCGAGGGCGCGTTCCATGCCGCTGCGTTTGACGGGATCGGTTTCTTCGGCAGGATTCGGTACTTTGCCGCTGATGTCCAAAACCATTTCGGGCGATGTGCCCCATGTTACTTGTGGTTCGATGTCTTCGGCTTTGAAACGGTATTCTTTGTCGAATACCGCGCCCTCGTCGGAAACCAGCGTGCGCCAGTATTCGACGGCTTTGTCCCATGCTTCGCCTTTGGGTGCGAAGGGTTTGTCTTTGACATAGTCGATGGTGGTTTGATCGACGGCAACCATGCCGGAGCGCGCACCTGCTTCAATCGCCATGTTGCACAGGGTCATGCGGCCTTCCATAGAGAGGCTGCGGATGGCTTCGCCGCCGAACTCGATGGCGTAGCCCGTACCGCCTGCCGTGCCGATTTGTCCGATGATGTAGAGGGCGACGTCTTTGGCGGTAACGCCCGGTTTCAGACGACCTTCAACGGCAATCAGCATGGATTTGGATTTTTTCGCGGTAATACACTGGGTTGCCATAGTATGTTCGACTTCGGAAGTGCCGATACCGTGTGCCAGCGCGCCGAACGCGCCGTGGGTAGAGGTGTGCGAGTCGCCGCAGACGACGGTCATGCCGGGCAGGGTTGCGCCTTGCTCCGGACCCATGACATGAACGATGCCTTGACCTTTATCCATGAACGGGAAGTAGGCGAGTGCGCCGAACTCTTTGATGTTTTTGTCCAAAGTATCGACTTGCAGCTTGGAAATCGGGTCTTGGATGCCTTTGTCCCAATCGCCGGTCGGGGTGTTGTGGTCGGCGGTGGAGACGACGCTGTCGATACGCCAAAGCTTGCGCCCCGCCATTTTCAGGCCTTCAAATGCCTGAGGGCTGGTGACTTCATGCACTAAATGACGGTCGATGTAAAGCAGGACAGTGCCGTCTTCTTCTTCGCGGACGACGTGGCTGTTCCAGAGTTTGTCGTAGAGGGTTTGTGCGCTCATGATGGGTTATCTTTGCTTATTAATAATAGGAGTAGATGGTTTGTTTTAATGGGCGGATTTTAGGCTTTTTACAGGGGTAGCGCAATAGAAATTTGTCTAATTTCTACATTTTTCCGAAAAAATCTAAAAGTAACTTTCAAAAATTAGACAAATTGTAGAATTGTTGACAAAAAGAGGTATTTTATTTGAAACAATGCTTGTCGTACCGCCTAAAAAAGCACTATCATTTCCATCCGTATCCCACATCCGACAATAGAGGTATAGAGAATGAAATTACCGGTTATGGCTGCCGAACATCTGTCGCAACTTCAGGCGTTTGAAGCGAAAATCTTGTGCAACCACGCCAAAATCGAAGCATGGTTCCGTTCGCAATGGAACGCGCACCGCCCGCCGTTTTACGGTTCGGTCGACATCCGCAATGCCGGTTATAAAATTTCGTCTATTGATATGAACCTGTTCCCCGGCGGCTTCAACAACCTGAATCCGAATTTCATCCCGCTGGCGGCAGTCGCGGCGCAAGATGCGGTACAACGCGCTTGCGAAACGGCAAAATCCGTATTGATTATTCCCGAAAACCATACCCGCAACACGTTCTACCTGCAAAACGTTTACGCACTCAGCGAGATTTTGCGCTCGGCAGGGTATGAAGTCCGTTTGGGCAGCCTGAATCCGGAAGTTACCGAACCGACCGAATTTGAAACCGCGTTGGGCGACAAAATCCTGCTGGAACCTTTATTGCGTACCCGCGAGCGCGTCCATCTTGCCGACGGCTTTTCGCCTTGCGTCGTCTTGTTGAACAACGACTTGTCCGCTGGCGTTCCCGATATTCTCAAAGGCATCAGCCAAACCGTATTGCCTCCTCTGCACGGCGGTTGGACGACGCGCCGTAAAACAGAACATTTCAGCGCATACAACCAAGTCGCCGCAGAATTTGCCAAGCTGATTGGCATCGACGAATGGCAGATTAACCCGTATTTCGAAAAAATCGGCGGGTTGGACTTCCAAGAGCGCGAAGGCGAAGACGCGTTGGCGGAAGCGGTAGAGCGCGTGCTGGCGAAGATTCAAGCCAAATACGACGAATTGGGCATTACCGACCAGCCTTTCGTGATTGTCAAAGCCGACGCGGGTACTTACGGCATGGGCGTGATGAGTGTCAAATCCGCTGACGAAGTGCGCGGGTTGAACCGCAAAAACCGCAACAAAATGGCGAAAGTCAAAGAAGGCTTGGAAGTCAGCGAAGTGATTGTCCAAGAAGGCATTTATACCTATGAAACCATGAACGGCGCCGTGTGCGAGCCCGTCGTTTATATGATGGACCGTTTCGTTATCGGCGGCTTCTTCCGTGTGCACGAAGGGCGTGGCGCGGACGAAAACCTCAACGCCGGCGGCATGGTGTTCGTCCCGCTGTCCAACAGCATCCCCACCGGCAGCGGCGACAACTCCCAAGAAGCCCCCGAAGCCTGCAAACGCGTATTCGAACAATGGGACTCGCTCGGTATGCCGCGTTCTGAAAAAGACTGCGACGTGGACAACGAACACAACCGCCTCTACGTTTACGGCGTAATGGCTCGTTTGTCGCTGCTTGCTGCTGCGCTTGAGTTGGAGCAAACCGCTCCGTAAAGCGTGTTTGGTCTGATTATTTAAAATAGTAAAGGTCGTCTGAAAACCATAGTTTAGGTTTTCAGACGACCTTTTTATATGGGCAGGTAGGATATGGCAGACAACCCATGAAGGCAGCAAGCCGCAGATACTACGTGTAGCATCGCAGCTGTAGCGAAAAATCAGTTTATTCGCCATATGATTCGAAAGGGATGCAAAAAGCCCGAAAAGCACGGTTTTATGCTAAAATTCCCATCTATTTTTGCCATACGAAATAAAGAAAACCATGACCGACGCAACTATCCGCAACGACCATAAATTCGCACTCGAAACCCTGCCCGTCAGCCTTGAAGACGAAATGCGCAAAAGCTATCTCGATTACGCCATGAGCGTGATTGTCGGCCGCGCGCTGCCCGATGTGCGCGACGGTTTGAAGCCGGTGCACCGCCGCGTGCTTTACGCCATGCACGAGCTGAAAAATAACTGGAACGCCGCCTACAAAAAATCGGCGCGTATTGTCGGCGACGTCATCGGTAAATACCATCCGCACGGCGATTCCGCGGTTTACGACACCATCGTGCGCATGGCGCAGGATTTTTCGATGCGCTACGTCTTAATCGACGGTCAGGGCAACTTCGGTTCGGTTGACGGCGACGGCGCCGCGGCCATGCGTTATACCGAAATCCGCATGGCGAAAATTGCCCACGAAATGCTGGCGGACATCGAAGAAGAAACCGTCAATTTCGGCCCGAACTACGACGGCAGCGAACACGAACCGCTGGTGTTGCCGACCCGCTTCCCCGCGCTGTTGGTCAACGGCTCGTCCGGTATCGCCGTCGGTATGGCGACCAACATCCCGCCGCACAACCTTACTGACACCATCAACGCCTGTCTTCGTCTTTTGGACGAACCCGAAACCGAAATCGACGAATTAATCAACATCCTTCAAGCCCCCGATTTTCCGACCGGCGCAACCATCTACGGCTTGAGCGGCGTGCGCGAAGGCTATAAAACCGGCCGCGGCCGCGTCGTCATGCGCGGTAAAACCCATATCGAACCCATAGGCAAAAACGGCGAACGCGAAGCCATCATCATCGACGAAATTCCGTATCAGGTGAACAAAGCCAAGCTGGTGGAAAAAATCGGCGAACTGGTGCGCGAAAAAACGTTGGAAGGCGTATCCGACCTGCGCGACGAATCCGACAAATCCGGTATGCGCGTCGTTATCGAATTGAAACGCAATGAAAACGCCGAAGTCGTTTTAAACCAGCTCTACAAACTCACCCAGCTTCAAGACAGCTTCGGCATCAACATGGTCGCTTTGGTTGACGGTCAGCCGCGCCTGTTGAACCTGAAACAAATTTTGGCGGAATTCCTGCGCCACCGTCGCGAAGTCGTTACCCGCCGCACCCTGTTCCGCCTGAAAAAAGCGCGTCATGAAGGCCACATCGCCGAAGGTAAAGCCGTCGCATTGTCCAATATCGACGAGATGATTCGATTGATTAAAGAATCCGCCGACGCGCCCGAAGCCAAAGAAAAACTGCTCTCCCGCGCATGGCGCAGCGGTTTGGTGGAAGACATGCTGAGCCGTACCGACCTCGACCTGCGCATGGCTCGTCCGGAAGGCCTGCCCGCCAACCTCGGCTTGCAGGAACAAGGCTATTACCTGAGCGAAATCCAAGCTGACGCCATCCTGCGCATGAGCCTGCGCAACCTGACCGGTCTCGACCAAGAAGAAATCGTCGGCGACTACAAAACCATCATGGCAAAAATCATCGACTATTTGGACATTTTGGCGAAACCGGAACGCATCACCCAAATCATCCGCGAAGAATTGGAAGAAACCAAAACCAATTTCGGCGACGAGCGCCGCAGCGAAATCAACCCGTTCGGCGGCGACATTGCCGATGAAGACCTGATTCCGCAACGCGAAATGGTCGTTACCCTGACTCACGGCGGCTATATCAAAACCCAGCCGACCACCGACTATCAGGCGCAGCGTCGCGGCGGACGCGGCAAACAGGCGGCTGCCACCAAAGACGAAGACTTCATCGAAACCTTGTTTGTCGCGAACACGCATGACTATTTGATGTGTTTCACCAACCTCGGCAAGTGCCACTGGATCAAGGTTTATAAACTGCCCGAAGGCGGTCGCAACAGCCGCGGCCGTCCGATTAACAACGTCATCCAGTTGGAAGAAGGCGAAAAAGTCAGCGCCATCCTCGCCGTACGCGAATTCCCCGAAGACCAATACGTCTTCTTCGCCACCGCGCAAGGCATGGTGAAAAAAGTCCAGCTTTCCGCCTTTAAAAACGTCCGCAGCCAAGGCATCAAAGCCATCGCGCTCAAAGAAGGCGACTACCTCGTCGGCGCCGCGCAAACCAGCGGCTCGGACGACATCATGCTGTTCTCCAACTTGGGTAAAGCCATCCGCTTCAACGAATACTGGGAAAAATCCGGTAACGACGAAGCGGAAGATGCCGACATCGAAACCGAAATTTCAGACGACCTCGAAGATGAAACCGCCGACAACGAAAATGCCCTGCCAAGCGGCAAACACGGTGTGCGTCCGTCCGGTCGCGGCAGCGGCGGCCTGCGCGGTATGCGCCTGCCTGCCGACGGCAAAATCGTCAGCCTGATTACCTTTGCCCCCGAAGCCGCACAAAGCGATTTGCAAGTGCTGACCGCCACCGCCAACGGCTACGGCAAACGTACCCCGATTGCCGATTACAGCCGCAAAAACAAAGGCGGACAAGGCAATATCGCCATCAACACCGGCGAGCGCAACGGCGATTTGGTCGCCGCAACCCTAGTCGGCGAAACCGATGACCTGATGCTGATTACCAGCGGCGGCGTCCTCATCCGCACCAAAGTCGAGCAAATCCGCGAAACCGGCCGAGCCGCAGCAGGCGTTCGCCTGATTAATCTGGACGAAGGCGAAACCTTGGTATCGCTGGAACGTGTTGCCGAAGAAACGGAAGATGAAAATCCCGAAGTAGAAAATCCGGAAGACAATGAAGCCGAGAACGCCGTATCGGATACTGAAGGTGGCGAAGCGTAAATCAAGTTTCTGAATTAAAGAAGCCAATGGATTGGCAGGGTCGTCTGAAACAATGGGTTTCACGATATTAAGAATATTGGCTGAACGATTGCCTGTTCATCGTTTCTATTTCAATAGAAAGAGTGGGTGAGCAGGCAATAAACCAAATGGTTTCAAAATTGGTTTTTTAATATACCCGCCCTGTCTCAGCCTTCTTTCAGATTTTCGATAATTTATTGATATAGTGGATTAAATTTAAATCAGAACAAGGCGACGAAGCCGCAGACAGTACAGATAGTACGGAACCGATTCACTTGGTACTTCAGCACCTTAGAGAATCGTTCTCTTTGAGCTAAGGCGAGGCAACACGCCGTACTGGTTTAAAGTTAATCCACTATAAATCTAAAAAATGGAGAAATCATGTCAACTTTATCCGATAAAATCATCATGGTAACCGGCGCATCCCAAGGTTTGGGCGAGCAGGTTGCCAAGGCTTATGCGGCGGCCGGCGCGACCGTCATTTTGGTGGCGCGTCATCAAAAGAAGTTGGAAAAAGTTTATGATGCCATTGTCGATGCCGGCTATCCCGAACCCTTTGCCATCTGCTTCGACTTAATGAGCGCCGAAGAAAAAGAGTTTGACCAATTTGCCGCAACCATTTCCGAGGCGACCGGCGGACGTTTGGACGGTATCGTGCATTGTGCCAGCTATTTCTATGCACTTTCTCCTTTGGATTTCCAGACCGTATCGGAATGGGTCAACCAATATCGGATCAATACCGTTGCGCCGATGGGTTTGACACGCGCAATGCTGCCTTTGCTCAAAGCTTCTTCCGATGCTTCCGTGATTTTTGTCGGAGAAAGTCATGGCGAAGATCCCAAGGCTTATTGGGGTGGGTTCGGCGCGTCTAAAGCCGCGTTGAATTATTTGTGCAAAGTCGCTGCCGACGAGTGGGAACGTTTTGACAACCTGCGCGCCAATGTTCTGATTCCGGGTCCGATTAACTCGCCTCAACGCATCAAGTCCCATCCGGGCGAGTCGAAAAGCGAACGTAAAAACTATACCGACGTATTGCCGCAGTTTGTGTGGTGGGCAAGTCAGGAAAGCAAAGGGCGCAGCGGCGAGATTGTGTACCTCTAAGTTTGAACGGTAACGCGGCAAAGTCATCCTTCGATGACTGCCGCGTTTTGATTTTCAAAATATTATCGTTATGTCAGGCAAGCGATACAAAAGGTCGTCTGAAAAAATTTCAGACGACCTTTTGCTATAAACAGACTGCTAGGGCTGCCAATCCAAGAAGTTACGCAACAGCAACAGACCCGCATCGTGGCTTTTTTCCGTGTGGAACTGGGTGGCGAACACATTGTCTTTGCCGACGATGCAGGCAAATTCGTTAGGATATTCGCTGGTAGCAAGGACGGTTTCGGGGTCTTCGGGAGCGAAGTAGTAGCTGTGTACAAAGTAAAAGCGCGTTTCTTGACCAATGTCTTTAAACAACGGGTGCGGGCGGGTTTGGCGTACTGTGTTCCAGCCCATGTGCGGCACTTTCAGACGACCTCCGTGTTCATCGGTTTGATTGGCGGAGAAGCGTTTGACCCTGCCTTTAAACCAACCCAGTCCGGCGGTATCGCCTTCTTCGCTGTGTTCGAACAATAATTGCGCGCCGACGCAGATGCCGAAAAACGGTTTGTTTTTCAATCCATCTTCCACTGCCTCGCCCAAACCGCTTTGCCGCAGCGCCGCCATACAGTCGGGCATCGCGCCCTGACCGGGGAAAATGATTTTGTCGGCAGCGAAGATGTCTTCGGGGCGGTCGGTCAGATAAATTTCAGCAGCTTTGCCGGACAAGGCTTGCGCGGCTTGTACGGATTTGAGGACGGAATGCAGGTTGCCCATGCCGTAATCGACAATAGCAGTTTTCATGTTTTCTCCTTGATTTTTGGATAACGGGGCAAGGCGGGGAAGGGCATTGCGATGGTAATGATTTTATAGCAAACCCCGAACGCGGAAAATCGTTGCGTTGAGCGGCGGCCAGGGTGGGATATGTTACAAAGCCAAGTTTGAAAACTTGGCTCTTTATATCGTTTACCGGATGATGGGTCGTCTGAAATAGGCAACTGAAAGAGAAAACCTTGTTTCAGACGACCTTTTCCATATTACTCAATCTTCACCTGTTTCAACCTCAACGCATTGCTCAACACCGACACCGAGCTTGCCGCCATTGCCGCGCCTGCGATGACGGGGTTTAAGAAGCCGAGCGCGGCGAGCGGAATACCCAAGATATTGTAGAAGAAGGCGAAAAACAGGTTTTGCTTGATGTTTTTCAACGTCGCTTGCGACACCAGCAGGGCATCGGCGAGCTGGTTGACCGAATGCTGCATCAGCGTGGCGGACGCGGTGTGTTCGGCAACGTCCGCGCCGCCTTTCATGGCGAAGCTGACGTTGGCGGCGGCGAGGGCGGGTGCGTCGTTGATGCCGTCGCCGACCATCGCCACGGTTTTGCCGGCGGCTTTGAGTTTTTGCACTTCGGCGGCTTTGTCGCGCGGACTCATGTTGCCGAAGGCGTGTGGGATGCCCAGTTGTTTGGCAACGTATTCGACCGTGCCTTGGTTGTCGCCGCTCATGATGTAAACATCGATGCCGTGTTTTTTCAGACGGCCTATGGCTTCGGCGGTATCGGCTTTCAGCGCGTCGGCGAGTGCGAATGCGCCGATGGGTTTGCCGTTGACGGAAACGGCGACGATGCTTGCGATGCGCCAGACGTCGTCTGAAAGGTTTTCAGGTAGCCTTAATTCGGCAAAATCAAGTTTGCCCGCTTTCACCAAGCCCGCGCCTTCGACTTCGGCGGTAATGCCTGCGCCGACAATGGTTTGCGCGTTTTGTGCGGCTGGGATCTCCAAACCGCGTGCTTGGGCGGCGGAGACGATGGCGCGGGCGAGCGGGTGGGCGGCGTTTTGTTCGACGGCTGCGGCGAGGCGGTACAAATCGTCTTCGTCAAAGCCGCTGTCGGGCACGCAATAGACGGCGGCAACCTGCGGCCTGCCTTCGGTCAGCGTGCCGGTTTTGTCCAACACGACGGCATCGACGTGGGCGGCTTCTTCCATCGCCGCCGCGTCTTTAAACCAAATCCCGTGTTTCACCGCCTTGCCCATGCCGACCATAATCGCGGCGGGCGTCGCCAGACCGAGCGCGCACGGGCAGGCAATCACCAAAACAGCAACGGCGTGCATCAGCGCCACCGTCCAATCGCCTTTAACCAGCCAAGTGGCGATAAAAGTCAGAAGCGCGATGCCCACGACGGCAGGCACGAACACTGCCGCCGCCTTGTCCGCCACGCGCGCAATCGGCGCCTTGCTGCCTTGCGCTTCGGAGAGCGCGTTCATCATGTCGCCGAGCAGGGTTTGGCTGCCGAGCTGCGTGGCGCGGTACACCACGCTGCCTTCGGTCATCAGCGCGCCCGCCAACACTTTGCCGCCCGCCTTTTTCTCTTCGGGATTGGATTCGCCGGTGAGGTGGCTCTCGTCCGCCCAGCCGCTGCCGCTTTCGATAATGCCGTCGGCGGCAATGCGTTCGCCGTGGTTGGCGCGGATAAGGTCGCCGATTTGCACTTGGTCGATAGGCAGTTGTTTCCATTCGCCATCGCGTTGCACGTTGACTTGGGTCGGCGTGAGTTTGAGCAGCAAGCCCAAGCTGTTCAGGCTGGATTTTTTGGTGCGGTGTTCCAAAAATTTGCCCAGCGACACAAAACCGATCACCATCACGCCTACTTCAAAATACACGTGTGCCATGCCGTGCGCCGCGTGCGGGCTGAAAAACAGCATATAAACGGAATACAGGTAAATCGATACCGTGCCGATGGTAACCAGCACGTCCATATTCGCCAACCCGCCCTTAATGCTTGCCCACGCGCTTTTGTAAAACGGGATTGCCAGCCAAAGCTGCACCACACTCGCCAATGCGAACTGCCACAACGGCGGAATCATCCAATCGTGCCGACCAATCATCATTCCCGCCATGCCGATAAGGAACGGGATATTGATTGCCAGCAAAAGCCACAGCCGCCAGCTTACATGCGTTGTTTCTTCGGGCTGTGGCAGCGCGTCTTCCGTCTTTTCTTTTGCGCCGTAACCGGTTTTCTCGATGATTTTGGCGATGTCGGCGGCGGAGGTTTGGCTATCGTCAAACACCACCTGCGCCTCTTCGCTGGCGAAGTTCACCCCCGCTTCGGCGACAAAGTCTTTTTTGTTCAACACCTTCTCAATGCGCGAAGCGCAGGCCTGACAGGTCATGCCTTCGATTTGGAAACGGACTTTTTGTTGCATGGTTTCTTCCTTCTGAATGTGGTTGGGCTACCTGAAAAAAGCGGAGCAGGGTTTTCAGGTAGCCTTTGGGGTGTTGCAGTCGATTTGTTGCGATTCGATTTACAAAGCCGCATCAAAGCCGCCGTCTTCCACCGCTTCTATCAGCGCGGCGGGGTTGGTTTGGGCGGGGTCGAATTCCACGACGGCGTTCTTGTTTTCCAGGCTCACTTCGGCCTTGTCCACGCCGTTTACGCCTTCGAGGATGCTGGTAACGCTTTTCACGCAGCCGCCGCAGGTCATGCCTTCGATGTTTAATGTGATGGTTTGCATAGGGTTTCCTTTCTGTTGGAATGAGGCTGAGGTTTTAAAGTCCGTTGCAGCCAAAGCTTTCAGGTAGCCTGAAATGATGGGTCTGCTCTTGCTTTCCCGCTAAGTGCCACCACTATAAAGCTTCACCCGAAGTAAAGGTCAAGCATCATGATGAACATCAGCCAGACCGCGGCCGAGAGCGGCCTTTCCGCCAAACAAATCCGCGACTACGAAAAGCACGGCCTAATCGCCCCGGCCACGCGCAGCGAAGCGGGCTACCGTCGCTACGGACAGGCCGACCTTGCCCGGCTGCGCTTTATCCGCCATGCGCGGGAAGTGGGCTTTTCGCTGCCGCAGATCGGGCAGCTTTTGAGCCTGCAACACAACCCGCAGCGCACCAGCCGCGAAGTGAAAACGCTCACCGCGCGGCACATCGCCGAGCTGGAAGCCAAAATCGAACGCTTGCAGGGCATGGTGGCCGAGCTGCAACGCTGGCACGATGCCTGCGCGGGAGACGACTACCCGGATTGTGCGATTTTGGCCGGGCTGGAGGAGCGTTAGGCGGCTTGGGGCCAATACACATGAGTGCAACCACCTGTTGCCTTTGTTGGAAGGCATTGCCGAAGGTACGACCGTCTATGCCGATAAAGGCTATGACAGTAAGGAAAACCGGCAACATCTAAAAGAGCATCAGTTGCTGGACGGCATTATGCGCAAAGCCCACCGCAACCGTC
>NZ_KV821496.1:0-4741 GCF_001815675.1 Neisseria sp. HMSC065D04 | reverse complement strand
AACAGGCTAAGTGTGCCTGTTGCCGCCTAAAAGGCGGCCCGGATGCCTGATTATCAGGTATCCGGGGAGGATTAAGGGGGTATTTGGGTAAAATTAGGAGTGATTTGGGGAGAAAACAGCCGAAAACCTGTGTTTGGATTCCGGCTGTCGAGGGAAGGGCTTTTTTGCAAAGGTCTCTGCTCATAAAAAAACTGCACCTTGTGAGTTGGAGGGGATGTGTCCAACTTTTGGGGTGCAGTTCAAAAGAGGAGGGCGGTTTTCAGACGACCTTTTTGAGTTGGCGAAGTGCTGTCTTGCCATCCGATTCAAATCTTTCCCAAGCGATATCTGATGCTGAGGCGGCAGGTTTTCAATTAAGCCGCGCCAAATTCCGTTAATTTCCATTAAAGGTCGTCTGAAAGCCTTCGGTGTCATACTTTCTCGGTTATAATAGCCGGCTTCTTCAATTTGACCCTTTTTCGGAAATATATCATGGCCTTTGCCTCGCTTTTCACCCTTTTGGACGATATTACCGCTGTCTTGGACGACGTTGCCCTGATGACCAAAATGGCCGCCAAGAAAACGGCGGGCGTGGTCGGCGATGATTTGGCGCTCAATGCGAATCAGGTTACCGGTGTGTCGGCGGAACGCGAGCTGCCGATTATTTGGGCGGTGGCGAAAGGTTCTTTGGTGAACAAGCTGATTTTGGTGCCGCTGGCTTTGCTGCTGTCTGCCTTTTTGCCGAAGCTGATTACGCCTTTATTGATGTTAGGCGGGATTTATTTGTGTTTCGAGGGCGTGGAAAAGCTGCTGCATAAGTTTTTACACCGCCACGAAGCGCATGAAGACGAGGAGGCAGCCGCCGAAACGCTGGACGAAAAAACCAAGATTAAAGGCGCGATTCGTACCGATTTCATCCTGTCTGCCGAGATCATTATTATTGCTTTGGGCGTGGTTGAAAAATACGATCTGATGACCCGTTCGCTGGTGATGACGGCAATCGGCATCGGTATGACCGCTTTTGTGTACGGTTTGGTCGGTGTTATCGTTAAACTCGACGACTTCGGTATGCTGCTGATGCGTCAAAAAAGCACGGGCATCCAAACGGTCGGACGGGGCTTGATTGCCTTTATGCCTTGGTTCATGCGCGGTTTGAGCGTGGTGGGCACGCTTGCCATGTTCCTCGTCGGCGGCGGTCTGATTACCCACAACTTGGGCTTTTTGCATGATTTCTTACACGCGCAACATTGGGACAGCGGCTTGATGGAGCATATCGCTAACCTTGCCGTCGGGCTGATTGCCGGTGCCGTCGCCTGCGCCGTTGCGCTGCCTTTGATGAAGCTGTTTCAAAAACACTAAACAACCGATACGTCGTCTGAAAATGGTTCAACTTTGTTGAGGCTGTATTTTCAGACGACCTCTTATTTTCTTTTCTCTGCAATGAACATTTTCCGCAAACTCGAACAATATTGGCAGCATCCCGTGCTGTACTGGCCGCTGGTGATCCTGATTGCCGCCGCCACACCCTTAACTTTCGCACCTTATTACCATTTTTGGCTGATGCCTTTGCTGTTTGGCGCGTTGATCCGACTGATTGAACTGCGTCCGCGCTTTGCTGTTTCCACTGCCTATCTGTTTGGGTTGGTTGTTTATACGGCGCAGTTTTATTGGATACATACCGCGCTGCACGATGTTTCCGGCCTGCCTAATTTATACGCGATTCCGCTGACTTTCCTGCTGCCTGCGTTTCTCGCGCTGTATCCCGCCGCCTGTTTTTGGTTGTGGAAGAAGTTTCATCTGCCGCGTTGGGTTAAGGTCGGCATCGTTTTGCCGATTTTGTGGACACTGGCGGAATTTGCCCGCGAACGCCTGTTGACCGGCTTCGGCTGGGGGGCAATCGGCTATTCCCAAATCGTCAAAGAAAGCCCGCTTGCCGGCTTTGCGCCTTTGGGCGGTATTCATCTGGTGACGCTGGCGACGGCATTTGTCAGCGCATGGCTGGTGTTGCTGATTGACAATACGGGTCGTCTGAAACAACGCCTGCTGCCGATGTGCATGATTGTCATGCTGTGTACCGTCGGCTATGTCGCCCAGCAAACCGACTTTACCAAACCCGACGGCAGCACCAGTACCGTCGCGCTCGTGCAGGGCAATATCGAGCAGAGTTTGAAATGGAATGAAGAACAAGTCGTCCCTACCATTCAGAAATACTACGGTCAAATCAGCAAAACATCCGCCGACATCGTTATCCTGCCGGAAACCGCTTTGCCTGTGATGCGTCAGGATTTGCCGGAAAATATCCTGACCCAGTTTGCCGAGCAGGCGCGCACGAACGGCAGCGCGTTGGCCGTCGGTATCGGTCAATACACTGCGGACGGCAGCGGATATGAAAACGCCGTAATCAATTTGAGCGACTACGATGATATTTCAGACGACCTCCCGTATTACGCCAAGAATCATCTGGTTCCCTTTGGCGAATACAAACCGCTGCCTTTTTTGACAGAACCGTTGTACAAACTGATGAATATGCCGCTTGCCGACTTCCGTCGCGGCGGAGCGGGGCAGGCTCCCTTGACGATGAAAGATCAAAAAGTCGCCTTCAATATCTGCTATGAAGACGGCTTTGGCGACGAACTTATTGCTACCGCCAAAAACGCTACGCTGCTTGCCAACGTCAGCAATATGGCGTGGTATGGCGATTCCAACGCCATGTACCAACAGCTCCAGCAATCCCAAGCCCGCGCGATGGAGCTTGGACGCTATATGGTCCGTGCCACCAATACCGGTGCGACCGCCATTATTTCTCCCAAAGGCAGCATCATTGCCGAGAGCGAACCCAATACCGATGCCGTCTTGGAAGGGCATATTAAAGGCTATGTCGGCGAAACCCCTTATATGAAGGCAGGCGGTTCGCTGTGGCTGATCGGAGTATTGTCAATCATTGCCATCGCACTGTTTTTAATCAGGAAAAAATTAGATTGAGTTTGAAAAAGCGGTCTTTTCATAAGGCCGTTTTTCTTGAAATTTATTATTTACATACAAGAATGTTTGTAATATACTGAACTTATTCCCAGTAAACCAGTCAAATTTTCAAAATCAATCGAGTTTTGTAAAAGATAAAAATTCACCTATCAAACAGTCTTTTACAGAAAAAGGCATTTGACAGCATACGATAGGGCAACAGGCAGTGATATACTGCACGGCAAACAACAAGTAAACAACAGTTTCTGCATCATATAAAGGAAAGCACCTCTTATGAACAACGCCTTTGCATTACCCGTCATCCACAGCGGCAACGGCAGCCTTGAGCAATACATTCACACTGTTAACAGCATTCCCATGTTGACGCCCGAAGAAGAAAGCCAACTCGCGGAGCGTCAGCAAAAAGGCGACCTTAACGCCGCAAAACAACTCATTCTTTCCCATTTGCGCGTCGTCGTATCCATCGCACGAGGCTACGACGGCTATGGCCTGAACCAAGCCGACCTTATCCAAGAAGGCAACATCGGACTGATGAAGGCGGTCAAACGCTACGAGCCCAGCCGTGGTGCGCGCCTGTTTTCATTCGCCGTACACTGGATTAAGGCCGAAATCCACGAATTTATCCTGCGCAACTGGCGACTGGTACGCGTAGCGACTACCAAACCGCAACGCAAACTGTTCTTCAATCTGCGCAGTATGCGTAAAAACCTGAATGCCTTGTCTCCGAAAGAAGCGCAAGATATCGCCGACGATTTGGGCGTCAAATTGTCCGAAGTCATGGAAATGGAACAACGCATGACCGGACACGACATCGCCATCATGGCGGACAACAACGATGACGAAGACAGCTTCGCCCCCATCGACTGGCTTGCCGACCACGATGCCGAACCCAGCCGCCAACTGTCCAAACAAGCCCATTACGCCCTGCAAACCGAAGGTCTGCAAAACGCATTGGCACAACTGGACGACCGCAGCCGCCGCATCGTAGAAAGCCGCTGGCTGCAAGACGATGGCGGATTAACCCTGCACGAGCTGGCAGCCGAATACGGCGTGTCTGCCGAGCGCATTCGTCAAATCGAAGCCAAAGCCATGCAAAAACTGCGCGGTTTCCTCGCGGAAGAAGCTGAAGCGGTTTAAAAAACAAACAGTTCAGTAGAAGGAAAAAGGTCGTCTGAAACCCGAAATCTCAGTTTCAGACGACCTTTTTTGTGTATGGATGCCTTATTTTTTCGCTTTAGCCTGTTTGGCGTCTTTTTCGGTAATGGTACCGCCGCCGTTGTTAAACGCATTCATGATATAGGTGGCAACGGCAGCGAGATCGGCATTGTTGATGGCGGTCGCGGGCATAAAGCCGTTGTAAGGTTTACCGTTGACTTTGATGGGGCCGTTGATGCCTTTGGTCATGCTTTGCAGCAATACCTGCGGTTTTTTCATAATATAGTCCGATTGGTAAAGAGGGGGAAACATGGTTCCCCTGCCTTCCCCTTTTTTACCGTGGCAGGCGGCGCAGTTGCTTTCATAAATTTTTTGGCCTTGCGTCATTTGGGCAGCATCGGCGGCAAAGGAGCTGTGGACGGACAGGGTAAAAATTGCAGCCGCCAATATTTTTTTTGTTGTGGTCATGATGTGTCCTTTTTATCGGTGTAGTCTGTTTATCGATAATACAATAAAGGTCGTCTGAAAACAGATTTTTCAGACGACCTTAGACTTAAATCAAATGTAACGCTTTTAGTGGAAACCCGCAGATAGAGACCTTTGCAAAATTCCCCAAAATCCCCTA
>NZ_KV821495.1:6962-8777 GCF_001815675.1 Neisseria sp. HMSC065D04 | reverse complement strand
CCGACGGGGTGAAAAATACAGTTGCTACGTCTTTAATTACAGCGACAGCAGGTCGCCTTGGCATGAAGCGGTGCGTAATTCTTTGTCCACATTTGTACCGCATTCCCATACTCCCGATCCTACGGTATAGCGGATATTAATTTTTTTATTGGTGATTTTGTCGTTTACGCCACCGCTTTTGAAAGTAACGGTCAGCAGGCATTGGGTTTCAGTCTTTTTCAGAGCAACGTCGTTGACGAAGTTGCCCGTATGTACGCTGGAGGTAAACCAAGGTTTAGTGGCATCGCAAGCATTGATGCCCTCGGTAGAAATAGCCTCGACCAACGGGCTTTTCAGACCGGCAAGGATTTCATGCCCTTCAGTTGCCTGCGCCTTAGCGGTATAGTTGCCGAACAACGGCAGGGCAATGGCGGCAAGTATGCCGAGAATGGCGACGACAATCATCAGTTCGGTAATGGTAAAACCTTGTTGTTTCATACGACGACCTTTAATGAAGTGAGTAGAAAAGGAATCGGTTTGCCCGATTTGCTTGAATAGATGGTAGAAAAGCCCGCCAGAGCGGGCTTTGTTATTCACTATTTATGGAATTTGTCGTTGTTATTTTTTAGCAGCACGGCAAGCAGCAGGTGCTACGTTGTCAGCCAGGTTTGTAGTACAAGCCCAAGCACCAGTTGCAGGAGTCAGTGTCATGGTAATTGTTTTAGTAGCTACTTTATCATTGACACCTTCGGTTGCTGCTTTGAAGGTAGCAGTCAAAGCACAAGTCGCAGCATCACCAGTACCAGCAGCGGCAGGTACAACACCACTTACATATTTACCTGTGCGCACAGAAGAGGTGTACCAAGCAGCATCATTTTTACATGCATTAGCGTTACTGCTTGCAGCCACTGCCTCAACCAAAGGCGTTTTCATACCGCCCAAGAGTTCGTAGCCTTCAGTCGCTTGTGCGCGGGCAGTGTAGTCGCCGTACATAGGCAGGGCGATAGCGGCCAGGATACCGATAATTGCTACGACGATCATCAATTCGATCAGGGTGAAACCTTTTTGGATTGCTTTCATTTAATAAACTCCAGTTTAAAAAGTGTTGTGAATAAAAAAATGTTTGTTGTTAAAAAATCCGTAATGTGTTTGGCTCTGCTTGTTTATGAGTAAAACCATCAAGTAGAAGGAATATACAGCTTCCCGGTTCGGGCTTCGTTGCTTCGCTTCCCTTGCCGGACGTAATGTATCAAGCAGGGGATGTGCCAAGTCTGGATTTTTTTGGATTTTTTATGAAAATATTTTGTAATTTTATGTTTTTAATAGGTTTAAATTTGTTTTGAAGGATTTTTCGGGCAGATTTGGGCTTTTTTATGACGTAGGATTTTTTGGGGAATATGACGTGTTTTGTCATTTTTTGATTTTTTTGGGGGAAGTGAAGAAGACGTTTTGTGTCATGTGCCGTGTTTCGTCACTTTTGAAAGCCGTTTTTAATAATATTTGAATATTTAGACAAGCGGTATTATTTTTTAGATGAACGGTATCTTTAAAATTTAAATATTTTCAATATATTGATTTTTCGAATATTTTTAATATGATATTTTGATATTTGGTATTTATTTGAGATAAACGGTAATTCGAAATGGGAATTTATGAAAATTAATTTAATTTTGAATGGTTGTTTTCAACGCTCGAAGCCTCTTTTAAAAAGGGGATAACCGATAGGGATACCCGTCCTGCCCTTTTTCGATTTTGCACATTATTTTTGGCAGATTCTGCTTGCATTAGCTGATGGCGATAATGATATAGTGGATTAACTAAATCAGGACAAGGCGA
>NZ_KV821495.1:0-6862 GCF_001815675.1 Neisseria sp. HMSC065D04 | reverse complement strand
CCGTACTGGTTTAAAGTTAATCCACTATACTTGGTCTTGATTTGAATCTATATATAGATGATGGAAACGGCAAAAGGTCGTCTGAAATCTCGAATTGAGGTTTTCAGACGACCTTTTGAGCTTGTTTATAGATAAAGCGTAGGAACCGGGTTGCTAAGGCTGGCTTGGGTTTTGACCATCAAGCCAGCGGGGCGAGCAGTTTGTCGAAGGCTTCTTCAAACTGTTTCAAACCGTCTTCCTGCAAGCGGTTGGCGAGGGTTTCTACGTCTATGCCGAGCGCGGCGGTTTCGGCAAGCTGCGCTTGTGCTTCTTCTACGCCTTCGGTCAGCGTGGCTTTGGCTGTGCCGTGGTCGATGAAGGCTTTGAGGGTGGCGTCGGGGACGGTGTTGACGGTGTGCGCGCCGATCAGGCTGTCAACGTAGAGCGTGTCGGGATAGGCGGGGTTTTTGACGCCTGTGGACGCCCATAAGAGCTGCACGCGGTTTGCGCCTTTGGCTTCCAGCGCGGCAAATTCGGGGCTGCCGAAGTATTGCGCCCAGTCTTGGTAGGCGGCTTTGGCAAGGGCGATGGCGATTTTGCCTTTGAGGTGGTCGGGCAGCGTGGCGTCAAGCGCGCCGTCCACGCGGGAGATGAAGAAGCTGGCGACGGCTTGGATATGGGCAACGCTTTGTCCGGCTGCCAAGCGTTTGGCGATGCCGCGCGCGTAGGCTGCGTAAGCTTTGAGGGTTTGGGCGCGTGAGAACAGCAGGGTCAGGTTCACGCTGATGCCGTCGGCGATGAGGGTTTCGAGTGCTTCGATACCTGCGTCGGTGGCGGGGACTTTAATCATGGCGTTTTTACGCGCGATGGCGGCATGGAGGCGGCGGGCTTCGTCTACCGTGCCTTGCGCGTCTTTGGCAAGCTCGGGGGAGACTTCGAGGCTGACGAAACCGGTTTTGCCGCCGGTGGATTCGTGTTCGGCAAGGCAAACGTCGCAGGCTGCCTGTACGTCGGCAATCGCCATGGTTTCGTAGCGTTGTTTGGGGCTGAGGTCTTGTTGTTTGAGGGCGGCGACCTCGTCGGCGTAAAGCGCGTCGCCGGCAAAGGCTTTTTGGAAGATAGCGGGATTGGAAGTTACGCCGCACACGCCTTGTTTCAGCATTTGCGCCAATTCGCCGCTTTGTACGAGCGAGCGGGAAAGGTTGTCCAGCCAGATTTGTTGTCCTAATGCTTTAACGTCCGATAAAATAGTCATCTCTGATTCCTTTAAATATAGGTTATTTGCGAAGCAGGCGGTAATGCTACCCCTATTCGAAAAATTTGGATAGTTTATTAGGGCATTTAATGATGTCCAAAACGATATAAAACGAACACAAAAAGGCATGAAATTATGGCAGGAAACGGTCAATATCTCGATTGGGCGCGCGAAGTGTTGCACACCGAAGCGGAAGGCTTGCGCGAAATTGCGACGGAATTGGACGAAAACTTCGTCCTTGCGGCAGACGCGCTGTTGCACTGCACAGGCAGGGTCGTCATCACGGGCATGGGTAAGTCGGGACATATCGGGCGCAAAATAGCGGCGACCATGGCTTCAACCGGCACACCTGCGTTTTTCGTCCATCCTGCGGAAGCGGCACACGGCGACTTGGGCATGATTGTGGACAACGACGTCGTCGTCGCAATTTCCAATTCCGGCGAAAGCGACGAAATCGCCGCCATCATCCCTGCGCTCAAACGCAAAAACATCACCCTCATCTGCATTACAGCCCGCCCCGATTCGACCATGGCGAGCCATGCCGACATCCACATCACGGCGTCAGTTTCCAAAGAAGCCTGCCCGCTGGGACTTGCCCCGACCACCAGCACCACCGCTGTCATGGCTTTGGGCGACGCATTGGCAGTTGTCCTTTTGCGCGCACGCGCGTTTACGCCCGACGACTTCGCCTTGAGCCACCCCGCCGGCAGCCTCGGCAAACGCCTGCTTTTGCGCGTTGCGGACATCATGCACAAAGACGACGCCCTGCCTGCCGTCCGACTCGGTACGCCATTAAAAGAAGCCATCGTCAGCATGAGCGAAAAAGGCTTGGGCATGCTGGCGGTAACGGACAACAAAGGTCGTCTGAAAGGCGTGTTTACTGACGGCGATTTGCGCCGCCTGTTCCAACAGCGCGACCGCTTTGACGGGCTGACCGTCGATGAAATCATGCACCCCTCACCCAAAACCATCCCCGCCGAACGCCTCGCCACCGAAGCCCTGAAAGTCATGCAGGCAAACCATGTGAACGGGCTTTTGGTAACCGACGCCGACGGCGTGCTGACCGGCGCGCTGAATATGCACGATTTACTGATGGCGCGGATTGTGTAAAGGCGGGCTAACCGTTTTCAGACGACCTTTATGTTAGAATAGGTCGTCTGAAACTTAGCAATCCGCAAGGAAACACTATGCAAACCTTAGACCCCGAACTGCAACAGCGCGCGGCGCATATCAAGCTGCTGATATTGGATGTGGACGGCGTTTTGACCGACGGCCGCATCTTCATCCGCGACGACGGCGAAGAAATCAAATCGTTCCACACCCTGGACGGACATGGTCTGAAGATGCTTCAGGCAAGCGGCGTGCAGACTGCGGTTATCACAGGTCGGGACGCGCCCTCCATCGGCATCCGCGTCAAACAGTTGGGCATAAATTACTACTTCAAAGGCATTTCGGACAAACGCGCCGCCTATGAGGAATTGCGCACACAGGCGGGCGTAGAAGAAGGCGAGTGCGCCTTTGTCGGCGACGACGTGGTCGATTTGCCGGTGATGGTGCGCTGCGGATTGCCGGTTGCCGTTCCCGACGCGCATTGGTTTGCGCTGCAACACGCCGCCTATATTACGAAACACGCGGGCGGCGCAGGCGCGGTGCGCGAAGTGTGCGACCTGATTATGCGCGCGAAAGGTACGCTGGGCGCGGCTTTGAACGAGTACATCAAATGAAAGTAAGATGGCGGTACGGAATCGCATTCCCTTTGGTGCTGGCGGTCGCGCTCGGCGGATTGTCGGCGTGGCTGGGGCGCATCAGCGAAATCGACATTGAAGAAGTCAAACTCAACCCCAACCAGCCGCAATATACGATGGACGGCATAGACGGGCGGCGGTTTGACGAACAAGGTCGTCTGAAAGAGCATCTGAGCGCAAGAGGGGCAAAACAGTTTCCCGAAAGCACCGACGTGCATTTCGAGCTGCCGCACCTCGTTTTCTTCCAAGAAGGCAACCGGCTTTACGACGTCGGCAGCGACGAAGCCGTGTACAACACCCAAACCAAACAACTCCTGTTCAAACACAACGTCGTCCTGACCAAAGCCGCCGACGCCAAGCGGCAGGCGGGCGTCGTCAAAACCGAGCTTCTACACGTCGACACCGAATCGCAATACGCCAAAACCGACACGCCCGTTACCTTCCAATACGGCGAATCGAACGGCAGCGCCGAAGGTCTGACGTATGACCACAAAAAAGGTTTGTTGAACTTCCCATCCAGAGTGAAAGCCACGATTTATGATACAAAAAATATGTAAGGCATGTGTTTTAACCGCATTTTTCGCCACCGCCCCAGCCTACGCCCTGCAAAGCGACAGCAAGCAGCCGATTCAGATTGAAGCCGACCAAGGCTCGCTCGACCAAAACAACCAAAGCACCACCTTCACCGGCAACGTCATCATCAAACAAGGCACGCTCAACATCCGCGCCGGCAGCGTCAACGTCTCCCGCAACGACAAAGGCGAACAGTTTATGAAAGCCAGCGGCTCGCCAGTCCGCTTCAGCCAGACGCTCGACGACAACAAAGGCACGGTTAACGGACAAGCAAACAACGTAACCTACTCCTCCGCCATCAACCTCGTTACCCTGACCGGCAACGCCAAAGTCCAACGCGGCGGCGACGTTGCCGAAGGCGCAGTCATCACCTACAACACCAAAACCGAAGTCTATACCATCAACGGCAGCTCCAAAACAGGTGCCAAATCCGCCGCCAAATCCGGCAGGGTCAGCGTCGTCATCCAGCCGTCCAGCACCCAAAAAACCAAATAACCAATATCTGACAACACAAAAGGTCGTCTGAAAACCAACATAGCAAGTTCCCAAAACACCTTTTCAGACGACCTCCGAACCAAGAGTCATTTATGAGCGAAAACACCAGCCGCCTCGTCGTTCAAAACCTGCAAAAAAGTTTCAAAAAACGCCAAGTCGTCAAAAGCTTCTCCCTCGAAATCGAAAGCGGCGAAGTCATCGGTCTGCTCGGCCCCAACGGCGCAGGCAAAACCACCAGCTTCTACATGATCGTCGGACTCATCGCCGCCGACGCTGGCAGCGTTACCCTAGACGGACAAGAACTGCGCCACCTGCCCATACACGAACGCGCCCGCCTCGGCGTCGGCTATCTGCCCCAAGAAGCCTCGATTTTCCGCAAAATGACCGTCGAACAAAACATCCGCGCCATTTTAGAAATCAGCACCAAAGACAAAAGCCGCATCGACAGCGAAGTAGAAAAACTGCTCGCCGACCTCAACATCGGACACCTGCGCCACAACCCCGCCCCCTCCCTATCCGGCGGCGAACGCCGACGCGTCGAAATCGCCCGCGTACTCGCCATGAAGCCGCGCTTCATCCTCTTGGATGAACCCTTTGCCGGCGTCGACCCGATTGCCGTCATTGATATCCAAAAAATCATCGACTTCCTCAAGTCGCGCGGCATCGGCGTACTCATTACCGACCACAACGTACGCGAAACCCTCAGCATCTGCGACAGAGCCTACATCATCAGCGACGGCACCGTCCTCGCCTCCGGCAAGCCCGACGACTTGGTCAATAACGAACAAGTCCGCTCCGTCTATCTTGGCGAAAACTTCAAATACTGATTTCAAATACTGGCAATGACAAACCGCACAATCAATTGTGCGGTTTTAAAATAACGAAACGTCAGAAAGGTCGTCTGAAAACGTTTTCAGACGACCTTTCGGGTAGGTTGGAGTGAAAACCCAACATTGCAAAAAATTCAACTCTCAACCCAAGCTAAACGTACCTAAAAGGAAAACATCCATGTCCAAACTCACCCTTCTCCTCTTATCCTCCCTCCTCGCCACGTCCGCCATCGCCGACACTCTGCCCGTACAACCTTGGCAAAATATGGGGGAATACGACGGCATCGTTCTCCCAAACGACAAAATCATCACCGGTATGGTTACTGCGACTGCATTCATAAACGAACAAGGTCATATCGAACAAACCGAATGGCAAGGCGAACCCCAAGAATTAGTCGAACTCTCCCAACGCACCGGACTGCCCGCATATGTCGAACCCTATCAAAGCTGCACATACGACGAAACCCAAACACAGCAAATTTGCACTCCATCGGCAAGCCAGAAAGAATTCAGGTTTTTCTATACTTTACCCAAGCACTTGAGAAAAGAAGCATTTACAAAACCTGTTAAAATACAGAGTCCTCCCTATCCTGCTCTTGCTCAAGAAGCGGGAGAAGAAGGCACTGTCATCATAGGCGCATTCGTCCCTCCTACCGGCTCAACGTTTCTCTATACAATAAAAAGTAGCGGTTTTCGAAGACTTGATAAAGCAGCTTATTCCGCAGTACATGCTTCGCTTCCTTTGCACCCTGCGACATACAAAAAACAACCCGTTGCCATCGCATACCAAATCCCCATCAAATTCTCCCTAGAATCCGAACCAAACACAGACTCGACGAAGGCGGGAAAAACCATTGATTCAACTCAAAAGACAACAAAAAATACAAAAAAACCGAAAAGGAAAAAGGCAAAAAACACCAAAAAATAAACCGGTTTCAGACGACCTTTCGGGTAGATTGGGTTGAAAACCCAACATTGCAGAAGATTCAACAGCTTTTGTTGGGTTTAGACCCAACCTACGCGTATTACAGCCTTATTAATGGAATTTTTTGCCGTCTTTATATCGATAGATTTGCAACATCGTTACCCTACCACCTCCGAACGAGTTGATTTCATAAGTAATCCCATCATATACGGCACGCGTACTGATCAGCTCTTTATTAAGCGGTTGTTTCTGTTTAAAGGTTTCGATATTTTGGATATGTTTGTCCAGCAGGTCTTGAAACAGATTATCCGGTTTGTTTTTATGGTTGATGGTAGAGATGATTAATTTGGGGATGGTGGTATCTTTAAAGATCCAACCATTATATCCCAATGGAACCTCTACACCATTTACTTTCCCATTGGAATATTTCAGTCTAATTTCATAATTGCAATCAGGTTTAACAAAATCTTTAAATATTAAATATATGGAGTAAATGGAGCCATCAATAACAGTAGTGCTATACAGGTTTTTCCCGTCAAAGTTTTCTTGGCTAACCTCTTGAAATCCTAAGTCCTGCAACTTAGAAATGATTAATCCAGTATTCATGGGAATAGTCAGACGGTGTGAACGGTTGAAAGGCGCATTATTTATCTGCTCATCTGCCAACATTACTCCAATAGCATTTTCTGGAACACTATGAATCGGGGGAAGAGTATTAAATTTATATTCAGAAGGATGACATTCAAAATGAAGACTACTTTGTTGTTTAGGATTTCTAAGGTCATTAGCAATATTCTTTTTATGCGGTGAATAGGGCTGATTGCCACATGAAACTACAAAAAAACACATAAATAAAGTAATAATTTTTTTATTCAATTTCATTTTTGAGATCTCTTCAAACCTTTATTATTTCGCATAACATTCCAAGGTGCTTATGAGAAACCCCTTAAATGTCTGGGTTGGACTTTAAGGGGATTTAGGGAATTTTGCAAAGATCTCCATTTTTCTCATTACTTTCAAGTCAGCCGTAGCAACTGTATTTTTCACCCCGTCGGGCAAA
>NZ_KV821494.1:0-207 GCF_001815675.1 Neisseria sp. HMSC065D04 | reverse complement strand
AGGCCAATGAAGGTTTCAACAATGCGATTGCCAGCTTGGGTGAAGATATCAGTACTTTGAAAAAAGCAGGTTTGGCTGCAGCTGATGCTTTAGAAGTTAACCGTACAGATATCGATGCCAACAAAGTAGCCATTGTGGAAAATGCTCGAGCACTCAACGGCTTTAAAGAGGGCGATGAAATCGTCTTTACCGATGATAAAGGTATCA
>NZ_KV821493.1:91033-92888 GCF_001815675.1 Neisseria sp. HMSC065D04 | reverse complement strand
AACGCCGTACCGGTTTAAAGTTAATCCACTATAATCCGCCATGGATTTTCCGTTACAATAAAAGCTGATTTTGTTCACAGGAACCCATCATGCAGATTCAACCCTACCAAGCCGACATTGCCGAAAGAATGCTGGTCGGAACGACCGGAGAAACCATTCATCCCGATGCCCAATTCGTCCACACCGAAAACGGCTATTGGATTGCGTGGCATGACCAAACCGCCGCCCTACTCGCCCCCGATACGCCGCCCGATATTCCCTGCTTTTGGGTTGAAGGCGCGCAAAGCCTCGAAGAACTTGTCGCACTGGTTGAAAACGGGGAATTTGACGAAATGGAAGAATTCGACGGCGACGACGAAAGCTGGCACGAAGCGGCTTCCAGATGCAGCGGCGGACACCACGACCATCAATGCGGATGCGAACACTGATGACCATAAAAGTCCTTCTACTTCCCGTGTTCCTCAGTTTGGCACTCAGCGGCTGTATCGTCACCAGCGCCGTCAATCTGGCCGCCACCACCGTCATGACCGCAGGTAAAATCGCCGTCAAAGGCACAGGCGCGTTAATCAATGCCGCCATTCCCGACAAGGATAAAAAGAAGGACAAAGAAAAGAAATCCCGCGAACAACAGACGGATGATTATTTAGAAGAACCGCATGAAGAATAAGCAGCCGCGCCCCACACCGAGGGCTGCAAAACCATTCATTCAAACAAAAGGTCGTCTGAAACGGCAAACCGTTTTTCAGACGACCTCTTTTGCTTCTATAGGGGATTAACTCTAAATCAGGACAAGGCGACGAAGCCGCAGACAGTACAGATAGTACGTTCAGCACCTTAGAGAATCGTTCTCTTTGAGCCTAAGGCGAGGCAACGCCGTACTGGTTTAAAGTTAATCCACTATATTAAGACCTTACCGGATCATCAGGCTCAAAATCCGTTTTCCATCATGATTTCGCCGGGGATGCGGTTGCGGTGCATAGCAAAGCCCAAGTCCATCAATGCTTGGAACGTGTCTTTGACCATAGCGGGATTGCCGCAGACCATAAAGCGCGTGTCCGCTTTGGTGAACTTGAATCCCGCGTATGCTTCGAGGCTGCCGTTTTTCAGCAGCTCGGGAATGCGCTTGCCGCTCAATGCGCCTTCGGTTTCCTCGCGCGTGGTGATGGGGACGAAGCGGAATTTGTGGAAATGCTCGCTAATCAGCGGATGGTCTTTCAACGCTTCAACACGTCGTCTGAAAATCAGTTCGCCGGCGAAAGAAACCGAGTGCGCCAAAATCAAGCGGTCGAAACGCTGCCAGATTTCGGGCTGCTCGATGATGGAAAGGAAAGGCGCGATGCCCGAACCCGTGGAGAGCATGACCAAGTCCTTGCCGTCGGGGAAGCGTTCGGGCAGGAGGAAGCCCGTAGCGGTTTTGTCGAGCAGTATGGTGTCGCCCTCTTTCATCGCGGCAAACCGCGCGGACATGAGACCGCCCTCGATCAAAACGGCAAAATATTCGAGCGTGTCGGCGTATTCGGCGGACACGACGGAATACGCGCGCCAGATAAAGCCTTCGCCGTCGCGAAACCCAAGCCGCGAAAACTGTCCTGCCGAGAAGCGGTAGGATTCAGGGCGGCTGATGGCAAAAGTCATCAGCTTGGGCGTATGGTGTTTGATCCACAGGACTTTTTCTTCGGTGAACTTGGCTTCGGGCGAGGCTGCCATAATGGGGATTCCTTGTGTGTGCGGGATGGGAAACGAGAGGTATTATACCCGTTCGCTTGACGAAAGGTCGTCTGAAAACCTGATTGTCCGGTTTTCAGACGACCTTGAAGCGGAACTATAGTGGATTAACTTTAAATCAGGACAAGGC
>NZ_KV821493.1:84977-90933 GCF_001815675.1 Neisseria sp. HMSC065D04 | reverse complement strand
GCCGTACCGGTTTAAAGTTAATCCACTATAAAACTCAAAATTTACGGCTGACGGCGCAGGCGCATGGTTTTGCCGTTTTGCTCCAAAATCAAATCATTGCCGTCGAAACGATAGTTCCACACGCTTTTCATGTTCAAGAAAGCCTCTTCCAGCTTCATGTCTTCACACAGCATCATCGTCGTGGCAATCGGACCAAAATCAATTTTGTCCGCTCCGGCTTCCTGCGCTTGAAGTGTCAAATGATTGCAACCCATCTTGCCATGCGCCTTGGGCATTTTGCTCAAATCCAAAAAAGCGGTTCTGCCCGCCAAATCTTTTTCGGTGAATTTGTCGAAAGAAACCACAAACCATTTCGCCGCCAAAGCCGGCGTTGACGCTTGACGCGGTTCGGATGGTTTTTCAGACGACGTGACAGGTTGGGACGGCTGCGTTTTTTCAGCAGGCGAAGTACAGGCGGTCAGAATGATTGCGGTCAGAATGATTGCGGTCATAAGGGTGGGGATCAGGGTTTTCATGATTTTGCCTTTCTAACGTGAGGTCAGCTAAAAGGTCGTCTGAAACCGCTTCAGCGAAACCCGCTACGCACTTTTCAGACGACCTCTTTATCTTACAACGTCGAATCCAAAGCCTTGGAAATATCGTTCCAAATATCGTCCGCGTCTTCAATGCCGATAGAGAAGCGCAGCAGGCCGACTTTGATGCCCATCTCCATTTTCACATCATGCGGCACGCCGCTGTGGGACTGGGAATAGCAATGGTTGACCAAACTTTCGACGCCGCCGAGGCTGGACGCCATTTTGACCAGTTTCATGTTTTTAATCACGCTGTTTGCCGCTTCGCGCGTGTCGTTTTTCAAATAAACCGTTACCACGCCGCCTATGCCTTTGGGCATTTGGGTTTTCGCCAGTTCGTAATGTTCGTGCGACGGCAGGCCGGGATAGAACACTTTTTCTACGGCGGGATGGGCTTCGAGGCGGCGGGCAATGTCAAGCGCGTTTTTGCAGTGCGCCTCCATGCGCAAAGCGAGTGTTTTGATACCGCGCAACACCAGCCAGCAGTCCATCGGGCCGGCAATCGCGCCGGTATGCACCATCATGTCGTGCAGCGGTTTCGCCAGTTCTTTGGTTTTGACGGCAACGATGCCCATCAATACGTCGGAGTGTCCGCAAAGGTATTTGGTGGCGGAATGGAACACGATGTCGCAGCCCATTTCCAACGGCTGTTGCAGATACGGTGTGGCGAAGGTGTTGTCGATACCGACTAATGCGCCGGCTGCGTGGGCTTTGGCGGCAAGCGCTTTGATGTCCACCAGCCGCAAAAGCGGATTGGACGGGGTTTCCAGCCAAACCAGTTTCACATTGTGCGCGGCAAGCAGTTCGTCCAAGCGGTCGGGGTTGCCCAAATCGGCAAAGACGACGTTCACGCCCCACTCTTTATATACGTCAACCAGCAAGTCATACGCGCCGCCGTAAATGTCGGCGACAGCGACGATGGTATCGCCCGGACGCAGGAATGTACGCCACACGGCATCAATGCCCGCCATACCGCTGGAAAAGGCAAAACCCGCCGCCCCGCATTCCAAATCGGCAACCGTGTCTTCCAAAACCTGACGGGTCGGATTGCTCAGGCGCGAATAGCGGTAGGGAATCTGCTCGCCGATTTCGTGCAGCGCGAACATACTGTTCTGATAAATCGGCGGCATCAGCGCGCGGTTGTGTTCGTCGCAATCGTAGCTGGAATGGATGGCTTTGGTGGCGAATTTCATCTCGGTTCAACCTTATAAAGATATGAATAATTCAGGATTCTATCACTATCCGAAAAATAGAAACAATCAATGCGGACACGGTTTGCAAGTGATATAATCTCGCATTTGCAAAACGGACGGCATGAATCCGTTTCCAAACGACACACACCCCAACAATCCGACAATTAAGGACAAACAACGCATGAACGCCATTGCAGACGTGCAATCCAGCCGCGATTTACGCAATCTGCCGATTAACCAGGTCGGTATCAAAGACCTCCGCTTCCCGATTACTTTAAATACCGCCGAAGGCAGCCAATCCACCGTCGCCCGCCTGACCATGACGGTTTTCCTGCCCGCCGACCAAAAAGGCACGCATATGTCGCGCTTCGTGGCGTTGATGGAACAGCAAACCGAGGCTTTGGATTTCGACAGGCTGCACAAACTGACTGCCGAAATGGTTGCCCTTTTAAACTCTCATTCCGGCAAAATCAGCGTTTCCTTCCCCTTCTTCCGCAAAAAATCCGCCCCTGTTTCCGGCATCCAATCCCTGCTGGACTACGACGTTACCCTAACGGGCGAAATCAAGAACGGCGCATACAGCCACAATTTGAAAATCATGGTGCCCGTAACCTCTTTGTGTCCGTGCTCCAAAGAAATTTCCCAATACGGCGCGCACAACCAACGCTCGCACGTTACCGTCAGCCTGACCGCCAACGCCGAAGTCGGTATCGAGGAAATCATCGACTGCGTGGAAGCGCAGGCAAGCTGTCAGCTCTACGGCCTGCTCAAACGCCCCGACGAGAAATACGTTACCGAAAAAGCCTATGAAAACCCGAAATTCGTAGAAGACATGGTGCGCGACGTAGCCACCGCGCTGATTGCCGACGGACGCATCGAAAGCTTCATCGTCGAAAGCGAAAACTTCGAGTCGATACACAACCACTCGGCTTACGCCTATATTGCTTATCCTTAAATAAGCAAAAAAAATCGAAAAGGTCGTCTGAAAACCGGAAAATCAGTTTTCAGACGACCTTTCCCGTTCCAATCGGCTATGAAAAAGAGACAATCTGACGGGCATCATCTATCAAGCAGTCCGATAATCCCCCTCGCAACGATATAGTGGATTAACTTTAAATCAGAACAAGGCGACGAAGCCGCAGACAGTACAGATAGTACGGAACCGATTCACTTGGTACTTCAGCACCTTAGAGAATCGTTCTCTTTGAGCTAAGGCGAGGCAACGCTGTACTGGTTTAAAGTTAATCCACTATAAAAAACAATCGCTGCTTTTAATATAAATTAAGGCCTATAAACGGCTGCTACGTTTATAATGCGCCTGTTCAACCCTTCCACCGAGAAGACGCCATGAAAAAACTCCTTTACTTCTTTACCGCCTTTTTTGCCCTGTGTTCCAGCGCGTTTGCTGTGAACGCCGACGATTTGCTGCCGCCTGAAAAAGCGTTCGTGCCGCAAGTGAACGTTACCGACAAAGGCATCAACGTCGAATTCAAAATCGCCGACGGCTACTATATGTACCAATCGAAAATCGTCGCCGCCACCGCGCCTGAAGGCGTATTGGGCGAACCCGTTTTCAGCAAAGGCGAAGCCAAAGAAGATGAGTTTTTCGGCAAACAAACCGTGTTCCACCGCGCCGCGCAGGTCAACTGGCCTTACAAAAAAGCCGCGCCGACCTACAAGCTGACGCTGACTTATCAAGGTTGTGCCGAAGCCGGCGTATGTTACCCGCCCGTGGACACATCTTTCGAGATTAATGGCAACGGCCTGTACCAGCCGCAAAGCGACGAACCCATATCCGCCAAAGACCGCTTCCTGCAACCCGATTCCGCCAAACCATCCCCCGCCGCCGCGCCTAAAGCCTCGCAAAACGACGACAGCAGCCGCTTCAAATTATCGTGGGACACATTAAACGCCAACCTGTTGGCGTTTTTTACCGCAGGGGTATTCTTGAGCTTTACCGCCTGTATGTATCCGCTTTTGCCGATTGTTTCCAGCATCATCGTCGGCGATAAAACCGCCGGCAAAGGCCGCGCCTTCGCGCTGTCCGTAGCGTATGTGCAAGGTTTGGCACTGACCTACACGCTGGTCGGCGTCATCGCAGGCTTGACGGGCGCGCTTCTGACCGTATGGCTGCAACAGGCATGGGTCGTCCTTGCCGCCGCAGGTCTGATGGTCGTCCTCGCGCTCTCCATGTTCGGACTCTTCAACATCCAACTGCCCAACGCCGTCCAATCCTACTTCCAAAACCAAAGCAGCAAACTCTCCGGCGGCAAAATCTTCTCCGTCTTCTTCATGGGCATACTCTCCGCGCTGATCGTCGGCCCCTGCGTCGCCCCGCCGCTCGGATTCGCCTTGGGCTATATCGGACAAACCGGTGATGCCGTTTTGGGCGGACTGGCGTTGTATGTCTTGGCACTCGGCACCGGCGTTCCGCTGATCCTCATCGGCACATTCGGCGGCCACGTCCTGCCCAAAGCAGGCGACTGGATGAACGGCATCAAATACGCCTTCGGCTTCATCCTGCTTGCCGTAGCCGTCTATCTCGCCACACCGCACCTGCCCTACTACCTCGTTGTCGCGCTTTACACCCTGCTCATGATCGTCCCTGCCGTCATGTTGCTGGTTAAATCCGGCAAACAGAAAGGTCGTCTGAAAACCACAGCCTCCGTTTTAGGCTTCCTGCTCATCATCGGCGGCGCATGGTTCGGCTGGCAAAGCGCAAACAAACAAACCACCGCCCTGCACCACTTCCTGACGCTCTCTCCCCCGTCCGAAGCAGGCAAAACCACCGACCACGGCAAAATGTTCACCGACGTCGCCGAACTCAAAGCCGCCATGGACGCCGCATTGAAAGCCAACCCCGACAAACCCGTCGTTTTGGATTTCTACGCCGACTGGTGTATTTCCTGCAAAGAAATGGCGAACTACACGCTCAACCAGCCGCAAGTGCATGAAGCCGTCGATATGGAACGCTTCTTCCAAATCGACGTAACCGCCAACACGCCCGAACATCAGGCACTCTACAAAGAATACGGAATCTACGGCCCGCCGGGCATTTTCGCCATCCACGCCGATGGCCGCCGCAGCAACCCCTTGCTCGGCTTCGCCAAACCGGACGAATTCATCAACTGGTACAAACAAAACGAAAAATAAAGACGAAAGGTCGTCTGAAAACCTGAAACAGGGTTTTCAGACGACCTTTTTAAATGGTGGTTTTTTAATCCAGGCTGTCCTGCTGACTAAAACTGACTGATTATCCAAAATTATTCGATTGCCACAGGAGATAATATTATGGATTTTGTCTTATTTGATTACCAGCTTCTATTAAATAGAAGTGAAGATATTGATTACAAGGAAAGTATTTTAAAATCAACTATTCCATTAATGCGTTTTCTCAAAACAAATAATTTACTCGTAGACGTTGATCCTTTTAATGAAGACGGCTCGATTAAAGAAAATATTGTTATTAGAAAGTCTAATGTAACCGATGAAGGTTTCCAATTATTTGTCAAACCAGTAAATAACTGGTGGAATGCTTTGGACAGGGGAGTTTCACCTGAGAAAATTACTATTTTGGAAAACGGGTTAAAAAAGATTCGCTCTGCAAAGAAGTAATTTCTATAAGTTTCAGACGACCTTTTTAAATGTTCGGTTTCAACCTATCTCACTTTCCCACAAGCCGGTAAATTAGTTTCGATTTTTGGCAAATTTAAATGAGCAAAACATATAAAGTCAGCCCTGAATATATAAGAATTTTTCTTGGATTATTACACGAAGGTGTCGATGACAGACTTGAAGGATTATCAGGTATGAATTTGGTAAATCGAGATAGTGTAAAAAAATTAGTGGAAGAATATCTGTATCCTGAATATCAAAACTTACCCATATCAACCCGATTCAGAATTAAAGAGAGTTTAAGGTTTGGCTTAAATTTCTGGACGGAAGAAAAGCTATATGATCAATTTCCCAGCACCAATGCAGCCTTTGAAATCCCTCAACAAATGACCGCAAAAGAACTGTATAAGCAAATTTGGGATGATATGTTCGATCATGAAGATATCACTGTTCTCGATATGACGAAATATCAGGAATCGAACTGAAACTGGCAAACTTTAGCCTATATAAAATACTTATTTAATGTGTAGCCTAACAAACATCAATTATAGTGGATTAACTTTAAACCAGTACGGC
>NZ_KV821493.1:79805-84877 GCF_001815675.1 Neisseria sp. HMSC065D04 | reverse complement strand
CCTTGTCCTGATTTAAATTTAATCCACTATAGATCAAACATCAACAAAACTAAAAGCTCGTCTGAAATGATTTTCAGACGAGCTTTTTAAATGGCATGTTTTCAACCCCACTACTGGTTACGCCTATTTAATTTTCAAAATTGGAAGATTAAGATGTCTTAATTCATTTTGTTTCGGACATGAGGTCTTTAACGAGCCTTTCTTACCTTTTTCTACATCTAGGCGTATCGATATGAAGCATTGATTTTTATCATGAATATATTCATCTACAGAATAACCCTCACCCGTTTCTTCATCTGTATCAATTTCCGAATCCCCTGATTTTAATTTTGCCACGCCTTGCATCAAAGAATTTTTCCCTGAATTGCGCGGGTTATATATATCGAATTGTATATTTCCATTTTTCAAATGCTTTGTCTGAAGCAATAGCCCTGTTTTGTTTACTCGATATGTCCCTGCATAGGCTGACAAAGGTATAAAAAGTAAAAACATATATAAAAACTTTTTCATCATACTGCTCTTTCCTCAATTATAGTGGATTAAAATAAAAATGAGACAAGGCGGCAACGCCCGCCGTGTACGGGTAGTACATAAGGGCGTTGGCAACGCCGTATCATTGCAATTTTAATCCACTATAAATTTTAAAGATAAGAATGCTCTAGTGATCCAAGTTTGAACCGATACCACGTTGTCTCAACTTAGCCCAAAGATTGCGACTGAAGGTCTAAAATGACAATAGATTTATATGGTAACTGATTGATGCAATGGGCTGCAACAAATGGGATGAACGGCTAAAAGGTCGTCTGAAAGCGAATATTTCATTTTCAGACGACCTTTTTAGATTTGAACTCAATAAATAATGTTTTTGCCGTAGCTTTCTAAAATTGATTTGATTTTGAGGATGGTTTCTTTGGGGGGCGGATGTACGCCGGTGAGTTTGTAGGTGTCGCCGCACAATGCCCATTTGTGCGCGCCCAGTTCGTGATAAGGAAGGAGTTCGACCATTTCGACGTTGTCCATGTCTGCGATGAATTCGCCGAGCAGGTGGGCGGAACGGTCGTCATCGGTATAGCCCGGCACGACGACGTAGCGGACGCGGGCGGGCTGTTTGCGTTCGGCGAGGTAGTGGGCGAATTTGAGGGTTTTGGTATTGGGGATGCCGACGAGGACTTTGTGGATTTCGGGGTCGATTTGTTTTAAATCGAGCATGACGAGGTTGGTGTGGTCGAGCAGGTCGTCAAGGATGGAATCGTAATGCAGGGCGTAACCGTTGCTGTCGAGGCAGGTGTGGATGTCGTGTTCTTGGCAGGCGGTGAACCAGTCGCGCACGAATTCGTATTGCAGGAGCGGTTCGCCGCCTGTGGCGGTAACGCCGCCGCCTGTGGCGCGCAGGTAGTGGCGGTAGGACATGACTTGCTTCATGACTTCAGGCACGGTCATTTCTTGGGCTTGTTCGGTGTGCAAGTCCCATGTGTCGCGGTTGTGGCAGTAGAGGCAGCGCATGAGGCAGCCTTGCAGGAAGAGGACGTAACGCAATCCGGGACCGTCCACCGCACCGCAGGATTCTACGGAATGGACGATGCCTTTGCCGTTGTAATGGCGGTGTCCGAGATCTTTGGCGGGAGCGGGCGTTTCGGGGTTGATGGCGATGGATGTCTGCATGGTGTCTGATGTACCGGATATTGGGGTCGTCTGAAAACTTGTTTTTGTGTTGCAGAGGGTTCTTCTTATTGGATTAATATGCGGGCATTGCGTTCCCTGTTGTGGGAAGTTTATGGGCTGTTTTTAAATAGGTAAATGGGTTTTAATGATAACTCTATTGTACCGCCTTCGGTCGTCTTGATTTAAAGTTAATCCACTGGATTTTGATATTATCAAACCATTGCTTCAGGCAAAATCAAGCCGGGTTCCGGATAATCCGTCCCCCGGCTTGGTTTACTGTAAACCCTTTGCTTTACATGGTTTGTGTAAAGGTGCGGGTAATCACGTCAAGCTGCTGTTCGCGGGTCAGCGAGTTGAAGCGTACGGCGTAACCGGACACGCGGATGGTCAGTTGCGGATATTTGTCCGGATTGTTCATCGCGTCTTCCAGCGTTTCGCGGGTCAATACGTTGACGTTCAGGTGTTGGCCGCCTTCCACTTCTCCTTCTTCGTGGTGGAAGTAACCGTCCATCAGGCCTGCGAGGTTGCGTTCGCGGGAGTTTTCGTCTTTACCCAATGCGCCCGGCACGATGGAGAAGGTGTAGGAAATACCGTCTTTGGCAAACTCGAACGGCAGTTTGGCTACGGAAGTCAGCGAAGCAACGGCGCCGTTGACATCGCGGCCGTGCATCGGGTTGGCGCCCGGACCGAACGGTGCGCCTGCGCGGCGGCCGTCCGGCGTGTTGCCGGTTTTTTTGCCGTACACGACGTTGGAGGTAATGGTCAACACGGACTGGGTCGGCGTTGCGTTGCGGTAAGTTTTGTGGGTTGCCACTTTTTTCATGAAGTGTTCCACCAAGTCGCAGGCAATGTCGTCCACGCGGTCGTCGTTGTTACCGAACTGCGGATATTCGCCTTCGATTTCAAAGTCGACGGCAATACCGTTTTCGTCGCGAATCGGTTTGACTTTGGCGTATTTGATGGCGGACAGTGAGTCGGCGGCCACAGACAAACCGGCGATACCGCATGCCATAGTGCGTTTCACGTCGCGGTCATGCAGCGCCATCAACGCGGCTTCGTAGCTGTATTTGTCGTGCATGTAATGGATGATGTTCAGCGCGGTAACGTATTGGGTGGCCAGCCAATCCATAAATTTGTCCATGCGCGCAAAGACAGTGTCGTAGTCCAAGACTTCGTCCATAATCGGTTCGGTTTTCGGACCAACTTGGTCTTTGGATTTTTCGTCCACGCCGCCGTTGATTGCGTACAGCAGGGTTTTCGCCAAGTTGGCGCGTGCGCCGAAGAACTGCATTTGTTTGCCGACCACCATCGGGCTGACGCAGCAGGCAATGGCGTAGTCGTCGCTGTTGAAGTCCGGACGCATCAAATCGTCGTTTTCGTATTGGATGGACGAGGTGTCGATGGACACTTTGGCACAAAACTCTTTAAAGCCTTGCGGCAGTTGTTCGGACCACAACACAGTGATGTTCGGTTCGGGAGACGGACCCATGTTGTACAGGGTGTGCAGCACGCGGAAGTTGGTGCGCGTTACCAGCGTGCGGCCGTCCAAACCCATACCACCGATGGATTCGGTTGCCCAAATCGGGTCGCCGGAGAAGAGTTGGTCGTATTCGGGCGTACGCAGGAAACGAACCATACGCAGTTTCATCACCAAATGGTCGATAAATTCTTGCGCTTGAGTTTCGGTAATTACGCCGTTTTTCAGGTCGCGCTCGATGTAGATGTCCAAGAACGAAGACACGCGACCGAACGACATGGCGGCGCCGTTTTGCGATTTAACGGCGGCAAGGTAGCCGAAATAAGTCCATTGGATGGCTTCTTGCGCATTTTTCGCAGGACCGGAAATGTCGTAGCCGTAAGAGGCCGCCATTTCTTTCATTTGACCCAAGGCTTTGTATTGATCATTGATTTCTTCGCGGCGGCGGATAACTTCTTCCAAATCCACGCCGTTTTCCAAATCGGCTTGCAGCGAGTTGAACTGGTTGAGTTTGTCTTTCATTAAGAAGTCGATACCGTACAATGCTACGCGACGGTAGTCGCCGATAATGCGGCCGCGGCCGTAAGCATCCGGCAAGCCGGTAATCACACCGGATTTGCGGCAACGGCGGATGTCAGGCGTATAAACATCAAACACGCCTTGGTTGTGGGTTTTGCGGTATTTGGTGAAGATTTCACTGACTTCGGGGTTCAACTCGACGTTGTACACCTTGCATGCGTCTTGCACCATTTTCAAACCGCCGAACGGCATAATGGAGCGTTTCAGAGGCTCGTCCGTTTGCAGACCGACGATGGTTTCCAAATCTTTATCGATATAGCCCGGTGCATGGCTGGTAATGCCGGACACAACTTGCGCGTCGATTTTGTAGGGTTCGTGCGTACGGTTTTCGACTTTGATGCCTTCCATCACGTCCGCCCACAATTTGGTCGTTGCCTCGGTCGCAGGCGCGAGGAAAGATGCATCGCCTTCATAAGGCGTGTAGTTTTTCTGAATAAAATCGCGCACGTCGACATTGGTTTCCCAATTACCGCCGATAAAACCTTCCCAAGCGGCAGGGCGTTGCTGTACATCGGTTGACATATCAAGCTCCTAATTTGTCAGATAGAATTTATAGGTAGAAGAAATTTACCTTTGCAGAATAGCACTTTAGCTCTATGAAGTGTAACGATTGGCGAAGATGTGAACGTTTACCCGATATTTTTTTGACTTACATCAATGAGAACAGTTATTACTTAAAACTACATTTTATTTTTCAAGCCTTTAGCGTGTAAACAAGTGTAGAATATAAAATTAAGCCCTGAAAACTTGTCCGGTTTTCAGGGCTTTTCTTTAGGTATTTGATTTCATGCAATTACATTGTGTAAAGATCGCAAGTTGGACACAAATTGGGCACAAAGCAAAAAGACAGCCTGAATTATAAGCTGTCTTTTGGTAATTTAGAGTCTTAGACTATTCAATAAATTCATAGATTTATTGGTGCCCGGAGCCGGAATCGAACCGGCACGGCCGGTTTAGGGCCGACGGATTTTAAGTCCGTTGTGTCTACCTATTTCACCACCCGGGCGCAGACTGTTTTATATTGAAATTTGGAGGCGGGGGCGCGGATTTGAACCGGCCTATATAAGGGTTGCACCCCTTATAGCATAAACACTCTGCCACCCCGCCATGAAATGAGTGGAGGCGAGAGTCGGAATCGAACCGGCGTAGACGGATTTGCAATCCGCTGCATAAACCACTTTGCTATCTCGCCAAACAAACTACCAGGTAATGTTCAAACTGGAGCGGGAAACGAGTCTCGAACTCGCGACCTCAACCTTGGCAAGGTTGCGCTCTACCAACTGAGCTATTCCCGCATGGGGCACATCTGAAATTAAACTGTGGAGCGGGAAACGAGTCTCGAACTCGCGACCTC
>NZ_KV821493.1:79501-79705 GCF_001815675.1 Neisseria sp. HMSC065D04 | reverse complement strand
AAGGTTGCGCTCTACCAACTGAGCTATTCCCGCCTATCCAAATGTGCCTGAACGATGGAGCGGGAAACGAGTCTCGAACTCGCGACCTCAACCTTGGCAAGGTTGCGCTCTACCAACTGAGCTATTCCCGCATCGGAGAAACTTTATAGCAACTTAAGACAGGATTCGTTTGGAGCGGGAAACGAGTCTCGAACTCGCGACCTC
>NZ_KV821493.1:73050-79401 GCF_001815675.1 Neisseria sp. HMSC065D04 | reverse complement strand
AAGGTTGCGCTCTACCAACTGAGCTATTCCCGCCGAATGTCTGTTTCTTGCTGCTGTTTCTGAAGAAGACGCAATTATTATGGATTTAAAACTTGTCGTCAAGGGGTTTGTTTTATTTTTTATTTGATTTCCTGCCACGCCATTTTCAGATAATAGAACATTGACCAGAGGGTTAATACAGATGCGATAAACATCAATATGTTACCTGTCAGGTAAAAAATATTGTCAAATCGATTGGAGGCTAAGAGCAATAAAAATATGGCAACCATTTGCGCGGCGGTTTTAAATTTGCCGATCGTGGCAACGGCAACGCTGCTGCGTCTGCCCATTTGCGCCATCCATTCCCTCAAGGCGGAAATGGTGATTTCCCTGCCGATGATGATAATGGCGAAAATAACATAAGTACGGCCAAGGCTGACCAGCAGCAATAATGCGGTCGCTACCATCAATTTATCCGCAACGGGATCGAGGAAGGCGCCGAAATCGGAGGTTTGCTTCCAAAGCCTTGCTAAAAATCCGTCAAACCAATCGGTTACGGCTGCGAGTGCGAAAATGATAGCGGCAGTCCAATTGACGGTTTCCGGTGCAATCCACCCTTTTGGCAGGAAAAACAGCAAAGTAAAGACCGGAATCAGCAAAACGCGCATCCAAGTCAGAAAAATCGGTATGTTCCAAGGCATGATTTACCTTTGATGTGGTTATGATAGTTAATTTGCCTATTATAACGGACTTGTCTGTCTGAAAGCATATGTTTTAACTATCTTTCAGACAGCAAAAGCCTTCAAGTCCGTTTGTTTTTTCGATAAAACCTGCATTGAGGCAGCCATTCTTTTTGGCACGGGTCTTCGATAAACGACTTTAAAATCTTTTGAAAGGTTTGATTTTGGGCGTTGTATATGTTGCCTTTTAGATAACACGACGCGTAATAATGCGCCAATAAATCCGCCTGCTGCTCCATATTCAGCATACTGAAATGACAAATATCGGACAGCTTGGGATAGAGATAGGCACGGCGGCGGCGGTAGCCTCCGCTGACGAACAAAAACAATCCGCCCAACCAGGTTTTAAATCCTTGCTGGTACTGCCAAACATGGGTCAATTCATGAATCATCCATATTTGATGGGACTCGGAAGCGAGGGCGAAGTCGTCAGGACAATTATTGCGCGGGAAATAGATGTTCCCGTTGGGCGAAACGGCAACCTGCATGGTTGGCAGGCAAGGAATGCCTTGATAGATTTTGACGCGGGCGTAATCAATGCTGTCGGCAAAAATCAGCTTTGCCATTTTGATTTCGTTGTCCGTCAGCCTGCGCCAGCGTTTGCTCATACCTTGTCCTTGTTACTTTCATGACGACCGGGGTCGTCTGAAAACGGTTATCCTGCCTTATCAGTCACTCAGCTATGTTCACGACCGATACTGCCCTGCCCGCTGTATAGTGGATTAACTCTAAATCAGGACAAGGCGACGAAGCCGCAGACAGTACAGATAGTACGGAACCGATTCACTTGGTACTTCAGCACCTTAGAGAATCGTTCTCTTTGAGCTAAGGCGAGGCAACGCCGTACTGGTTTAAAGTTAATCCACTATATTTGCGCCAACATCATCACAAACCTTACAGCATGAAGGTCGTCTGAAATTTTTCAGACGACCTTTTGAGCCTGTCAAACTATTGTCCTGAATCTTTCGGCTTCTGATTGGCGTTCTCAAACAATTTGTTCATAGGGGTCAGATTGATTGCATTGCCTTGACTGACTATCCATTTATCCTCCACCCGCCAAACACCCGAGGTATCTTCCACGCGCAGATACCAGTGGTTGGTCGGCGGCAGGGGTTTGAAAGTTGCTTCATACTCCATACGACCGTTTTGGATTTCCGCACTGACGGGGTGCAGTTTGACGGTTTGGTCTTCCGATTTTTTAGTCGGGTGCATCAAAAGGAGATTCAAAGGCTGCTTGGGATCGAATTCCCCGCTGACAAACACTTTGGCCGCATCCTTATCCGGACTGATCAGCACTTGCACCTGCATATGCCGCTTCACTGCCTCTTCATCGCGGTGAAGCTGGATGTCGATGTGTTTGCCGTCTTTGTAATAGTCGTCCGTTACCAAATCGGTTGCATGTTCTTTGGCGACGAAGAACATGGCGACACTGGCAATCACGACGAAAATAGGACCCGCCATCAACACCCACGGCCAAATGTGTTTGTACCAAGGTTTGACTTGTTTTTGCTCGGACACGTTTTATTCTCCGATAAAGGTTGCTTCTTCTTCCAAGATAGTGGGTTTGCCATCTGCTTTGCCGGTTTCGCGATAAGTGAAGGTAAACTCAATCGGATGGCTGCCCTTGTCGGCGTATTCGGGAATGGTGGAAACTTGGACCGGAATGGTCAACGTTTGGCGCGGTGCGATTTTCACGCCGCCTTCCGGCAATCCGGTCAGGGCGATTTCTTCAAAGCCTTTGACTGTCGCAGTCATCACTTGTTCGTTTTCACTATTGTTGATAATGCGCAGGTTATATGCGTTTTCCAGCCAACCTTTGCTGTTTTCGCGCACCATCACGCCGCGGTCTTTCAAAATATCGACTTCGACCATTTTGCGGGTGGAAAGTCCGACCAAGAAAGCAATAATAACCACCAGCAAAACAGCGCCGTATCCCGCCACACGCGGACGTTTCAAGCGTTTTTTGATGTCGCTTTCAGGATATTCGTGTTCCAACGCGCCTTCGGTCGTATAGCGTATCAAACCGCGCGGATAACCCATTTTATCCATGATTTCGTCGCAGGCATCAATACACGCCGCACAGCCGATACATTGATACTGCAAACCGTCGCGGATATCGATACCGACGGGACAGACCTGTACGCACATGGTGCAGTTGATGCAGTCGCCCAATCCGCTGTCTTCTTTGTTGGCGGTTTTCTTGCGTGCGCCGCGCGGTTCGCCGCGTTCGGTATCGTAAGAAATAATCAGCGTGTCTTTGTCGAACATCGCGCTTTGGAAGCGTGCATACGGACACATATGCAGGCACACTTTCTCACGCATAACGTGGGCAAAGAAGAAGGTCATGAAGCCGTAAAACGCTGCGGCAAACATCGCGCCGCCGCCTGCTGCTCCGGCAAACAAGTCGGGAACAAACTGGCGGATCGGGACAAACCAGCCCGCAAAGGTAATGCCTGTCCACGCGCAGACAATGAAAATCAGCAGGGCTTTAGTTGCTTTAATGCGGATTTTAGTGAAATTCCACGGCGATTTTTCCAGCTTCAGGCGTTTGTTGCGGTCACCTTCGACCAAGTTGTCGATCCAAAGCATGATTTCGGTGTAAACCGTCTGCGGGCAGGAATAGCCGCACCACAAGCGTCCGGCAATCGTCGTCCACCAAAACAGCCCGAAGGCGCAAATCATCAGCAGCAGGGCAAGGTAAATCAAATCACCCATGCCCAACGACAGCCCGAAAATGAAGAAATGCCGGTCCGGAATATTGAAGAGTACTGCCTGACGGTCGCTCCAGTTGAACCACGGAATCACATAAAACACAAACTGCGTCGCCAATACGGCGGCTATACGCAATTTGGCGAACCGCCCTTCCGCTTTTTTTGGATGGATGCGTTCGCCTTCGGGATGGATTTGGATGACGCTGGATTTGGGTTTTGAGGGTTTGGGCGGAGCGGTTTTTGCCGGTTTCTCGGACTGCTCTTTCGGGGCAGCGTTTTTTTCTTCTGACACAGCGTTTTCGGCTTGGTTTTCTGTTGACATTTTTCAGTGTTCCTTCGTGTGTTTGCGCGCAGGTCTTTTATTCTGATTACTGGTTTGATTGGTTTTTCAGACGACCTTTTATATGCGTCGGAATCATATCATTTGAACTTGACCAAAGCAAAAAGCCCTACTTGGCTTTTATATGCCACCCGTTTTGATTTTTCCGTTGCCCAAGTCTGAAATCGGCGATATTCAAGCAGTTGCATATAACCGATGACGCTATGCTTATAGCGAATCGCTATATCTCCGATAAAAATTTATAAACTACTGTTTCAAAACGGAATAACAGTTAATCTCATCTGCTTTGCCTGTTTCAGACGACCCCTTATGCGGACAATTTTTAAAACAGGACAACGCGAAACCGATGCCGTACCGGTTTGAAGTTGTCCTTCTGATAGACGGAAAGGTCGTCTGAAAGCCGCCCATATCCTTGAAAGCCTGACCGAATCGGGCGATAATCAACGGGATTTTCTTTACCGTTATTACCGTTTCAAACCAATACAGCAAGGAAGGTACAAAATGTCTCAACTGGCAAACGCAATCCGTTTCCTCTCGGCCGATGCCGTTCAAAAAGCAAATTCCGGCCACCCCGGCGCGCCCATGGGTATGGCGGAAATGGCGGAAGTATTGTGGACGAAATTCCTGCGCCACAACCCCGCCAACCCCAAATTCTACAACCGCGACCGCTTCATCCTCTCCAACGGCCACGCGTCCATGCTGTTGTACAGCCTGTTGCACCTGACCGGCTACAACCTGAGCATTGAAGACTTGAAAAATTTCCGCCAGCTGCACAGCAAAACCCCCGGCCACCCCGAATACGGCTACACCGACGGCGTGGAAACTACGACCGGCCCGTTGGGACAAGGCATTGCCAACGCGGTGGGTATGGCATTGGCGGAAAAAATCCTTGCCGCCAAATTTAATAAAGACGGTTTGAACATCGTCGATCACTACACCTATGTCTTTATGGGCGACGGCTGCCTGATGGAAGGCGTATCGCACGAAGCCTGTTCGCTCGCCGGCACCTTGGGCTTGGGCAAACTGATTGTTTTGTATGATGACAACAATATTTCCATCGACGGCAAAGTGGACGGCTGGTTTACCGAAAACATCCCGCAACGCTTTGAAAGCTACGGCTGGCATGTCGTTCCCAACGTAAACGGCCACGACACCGCCGCCATTCAGACGGCCATTGAAGCCGCCCGCGCCGAAACCGGCAAACCGTCCCTCATCTGCTGCAAAACCTTAATCGGGAAAGGCAGTGCCAACAAAGAAGGCAGCCACAAAACCCATGGCGCTCCTTTGGGTGCGGACGAAATCGAAGCCACGCGCAAACATCTGGGCTGGACTTACCCCGCCTTTGAAATCCCGCAAGAAATTTACGACGCATGGAGCGCAAAAGAACAAGGCGCGAAACTGGAAGCAGAATGGAACGAGCTGTTTGCGCAATACCAAGCCAAATATCCTGCCGAGGCCGCAGAATTCGTGCGCCGCATGAATAAAAAACTGCCGGACAATTTCGATGCATACGTTCAAACCGCATTGAAAGAAGTGTGCGCTAAAGCCGAAACCATCGCCACCCGCAAAGCCAGCCAAAACAGCATTGAAATTTTAGCTAAAGAGTTGCCCGAGTTGGTGGGCGGTTCTGCCGACCTGACCCCGTCCAATCTGACAGACTGGTCAAACAGCGTCTCCGTTACCCGCGACAAAGGCGGCAACTACATCCACTACGGCGTGCGTGAATTCGGCATGGGTGCCATCATGAACGGTCTTGCCCTGCACGGCGGCGTTAAACCGTTCGGCGCAACTTTTCTGATGTTCAGCGAATACGAACGCAACGCCTTGCGCATGGCGGCACTGATGAAAATCAACCCCGTCTTCGTCTTCACCCACGATTCCATCGGCCTCGGCGAAGACGGCCCGACCCACCAACCCATCGAGCAAACCGCCACCCTGCGCCTGATTCCGAACATGGACGTATGGCGTCCGTGCGATACCGCCGAATCGCTGGTGGCCTGGGCTGAAGCGGTAAAAGCCGAAGACCATCCGTCCTGCCTGATTTTCAGCCGTCAAAACCTGAAATTCCAAGCGCGCAACGAACAACAACTGAACGACATCAAACGCGGCGGCTACGTTATCAGCGAAGCCCAAAGCAACGCCCAAGCCGTCATCATTGCCACCGGTTCCGAAGTCGAGCTGGCTCTGGAAGCGCAAAAAGCCCTTGCTGCGCAAAACATCGCCGTACGCGTCGTTTCCATGCCGTCCACCAACGTATTCGACCGCCAAGACGCCGCCTATAAAGCCGCCGTCCTGCCCGAAGGCCTGCCGCGCATCGCCGTAGAAGCCGGACACGCCGACGGCTGGTATAAATATGTCGGACTGAACGGCGCAGTCGTCGGCATCAACCGCTTCGGCGAATCCGCCCCTGCCGAACTGCTGTTCAAAGAATTCGGCTTTACCGTGGACAATGTGGTGGATACTGTGAAATCAGTGCTGTAAGCGGCAGCCATCGCATCAAAGGTCGTCTGAAAACGGGAGATGAAGGTTTTCAGACGACCTTTTTCCTTTATAGTGGATTAACTTTAAACCAGGACGGCGT
>NZ_KV821493.1:53539-72950 GCF_001815675.1 Neisseria sp. HMSC065D04 | reverse complement strand
TGTCCTGATTTAAATTTAATCCACTATAAAACCGCCCAAACTGGTTTAACGAAAATCCAAATACCCATACAGTGGCGCGACCCTTCCTACGCCAACGAAGTTGCATAGAAACGCCGAATAAAGCAGCGTCTGAAGCCCCTCCTATTCCCGATAATCCTTTGCCATATCTTGAAAGCCATACCGCTAAACCGTAAAATCACACCTTACCCAACTTGATATAAATTTACATCCACCCCATCTTACCCGCCAATTATGATGACCCGCCTTACCGCCTATCGGAAAACCATCCTCATCTGCCTGATTTTATGGGCATCCATCGTCGCCGTTTTCTCCGCCGAACGTTTCTTCATGCTGCACCATTTCGTTTCAGACGACATCCGCAGCCGTTATGCGGGCGATTTGGCGGCTTTGTTTGTCAAAGGGCTGTTGTTCGACATCAAAATCGCTTCCGTTGCCACCGCCTTCCCCTTCCTGATCGGGCTGTTCGGACTGGCTACGCAGAAAACCGCCGCCTTTACCCTACGCCTCCTGCCTACCGTCGCAACCGTCCTTTTCCTGACCGCCTTCTCCGCCGCACTGGGCAACTGGTTCTATTACAGCGTTTACGACCGTCAATTTGACGTCTTCGTCTTCGGACTGGCGGACGAAGATACCCGCGCTGTCCTGAAAACCGTCTGGTCGGACTATCCCGTCATCCCCTGTCTTGTCGCCTTGATTGCCGCAGCTTTCGTTTTCGGCAAAATCTTCAGCCTCATCCGCCGCCGCACCCGCTTTCAGACGACCTCATGGGGGAAAACCGCTTGGATTGCCGCCATCCTCTTACCCGTCCTCGCGCTTGCCGCAGGCATACGCGGTTCGTTCGGCAAATTCCCCCTGCGTCAGACCGCCATGCAGATTTCCGCCGCACCGCAAATCAACAAACTCGTTCCCAACGCCCTGACCTCCCTAAGCTGGGCAGTCAACGAATACCGCAACAGCAACGACTTCCATCCCGTCTCCGATGAAGACGGCAGCCGGCTCATCAGCACCCTGCTCGATAAAAAAACTGACGCTGACTTGACCCAACTCTTTACCCAAACCGCCGCAAACGCCGCCGTCGAAAAACACCGTCCTAACGTCGTTCTCACTGTCATGGAAAGCATGAGCGCACATCTCTTGAACATGGACAATCCCGAACGGGACCTCTTGGGCGAACTGGGCAAACACTGGCAGCAAGACTGGGTGTACCGCAAATTCGTTTCCGAGGGAGACGGCACCAGCGACACCCTGCACCGCTTCTTCGTCCGCAGCCCGCGCCTCAACCTCAGCCAATCCCTCGCCAAAAACAAAACCTCCCCCGGCAATATGTTCAAACCCTATCTCGATGCCGGCTACCGCGTCGTCTATATTACGGCAGGCAACGGCGGCTGGCGCGATTTCGACACCTTCCTGCGGCACTTGGGCGTCAACGAAATCATCGATGAAAACACCCTCAAAACCCACTATCCCGAAGCAAAATCCGACACATGGGGCGTGCCCGACGAATTCATGTTCCGCTATGCCGAAGAAGAACTCGCGCGCGCCGAAAAAAGCGGCACGCCCGTATTCATCATGATGATGTCCGTGACCAACCATCCGCCCTACCGCCTGCCCGCGCCGCATCAGGCGAAAAACTTCCGTTTGGACGAACAAGAGCAAAAACGCCTTGCCAACCTCGCCTCAGGCAAAGAGCTGAATGAAATTTTCAACACCTTCCGATACAGCAACGACCAACTCGGCCGCTTTATCGGCAAAGTGAAAACCATCGCGCCCGACACCATTATCGCCGCCACCGGCGACCACAATATGCGCGCCATCGGCTATCCCGAATCCGCCGATGCCGCACTCGGCCACAGCGTCCCCTTCTACCTTTACGTCCCGCAAGCCTACCGCGGCAGCGCCGAATACCATCCCGAACGCGCAGGTTCGCACAAAGACATCCTGCCGACCCTCTACAACTTAAGCCTATCCAAATCGCGCTACTACCAAACCGGCTGCAACCTCACCGCACCGCAACCCGATTCCGCATGGTGTGGCTACGGCTACAACCCCGAAGTCATCATTACCGAACGCGGTTTCTATCATCAACACAGCAAAGCATTCCACAAATGGGACAACAAAAACATCCAAACCGCCGAAAGCCGCCCAAGCACGCCGGATAACGAAGACCAAGCCATTATCCGCCGCGCCTCGGCATATACGCCGTTTCTTGAATGGCAGATCAACCGGATTATCAGCACCCAATAAATCCGTTTATCGCCAAAGGTCGTCTGAAAAGTTTCAGACGACCTTTTTGCAAACCAACCATACCCCAGGCACTCCCGGCTTAAAGCAGATGCCGAACCATATCGTCATAGTGTAGTAAAATATAGTGGATTAACTTTAAATCAGGTTCAGCACCTTAGAGAATCGTTCTCTTTGAGCTAAGGCGAGGCAACGCGCCGTACCGGTTTAAAGTTAATCCACTATAAAACACACCTCAAACATCGCACCACATTACATCCGCGCAAACAACGCCTTACCGTTTGGCGGCAAATCCGCTATATAATCTATGCCGCTTGCGCCCCACACAAGGAATCTCATGAAAAAACACATCTACTGCCGCCACAGCTTTGAAATCGAAGTCCAGTTTTTCGATGTGGACGCCATGCACATCGTCTGGCACGGCAACTATGTGAAATACCTCGAAACCGCCCGCTGCGCCTTTTTGTCCGCCATCGGCTACGACTACAATGAAATGGCGCGGCAGGGATACAGTTGGCCGATTGTGCAGATGAACCTCAAATACATCCGCCCCGCCCGCTTCGGCCAAAAAATCCGCGTCGATATGGAGATCGTCGAAATCGAAAGCTGCCTGCGCATCGACTATACGATTTATGATGCGCAAACCAACGAAAAGCTCAACCGCGCTTCAACCACCCAAGCCGCCGTTTCGCTGGCAGACGGCCTGATGCAGTTTCAGACCCCGCAAAGCTGGCTGGATGCCGTGCAAACCCATCCGACCTTTACCCCTGCCTGACCTTCCCGTTTTCAGACGACCCCGACCCTTAAGGTCGTCTGAAAAACAAACCTGAAAAGGAACAACATGAAAAAAACACTTACCGCCCTCTTCCTGACCCTCGCCAGCCCCGCCTTGTGGGCGTTTTCCACCGCCGAACTCGCCCAAACCCTGCAAAAACCGTCCAATGTACAGGGCGCGTTTACCCAGCAGCGGCAGTTGAAATCCCTGAGCAAACCGATGGTTACGGGCGGAAAATTTGTCCTGATTCCGAAAAAAGGCCTGTTGTGGCAAATGCAGAAACCGTTTGAAACCACCCTGCGCGTGCGTGCGGACGGCATCATGCAATGGAACGGCAGCGCATGGACCAACCCCAACCAAGGCAAGGTCGGACAAAGTCAGCAAATCAAGCTCTTCCTCGACCTGCTCGGCGGCAACACGCAAGGCTTGGAAAAACAATTCAACCTCGCCCTCTCTGGCACGGAAAAGCAATGGACGCTGAATTTGACGCCGAAAACCGCCGTTACCCGCCAAATTTTCAATCACATCGTTATCAGCGGCGACAGCGTGGTGCGCAAAATCGAGTTGGACGAAAAACAAGGCGACAAAACCGTGATGCAGTTCAGAGAAGTGCAAACCGGCAAACCGCTGGACGATTTTGCCAAAAAAGCCCTGTAAGCGGCGTCATCCGACAGACCTGCAAAGTCATTCTGTCCACTTTTGAAGAACTTACCTGTCGGCTTGCCGCCCGCGTTTTTCCTCTCCGCATGAGAGGTTGAGCGAGGGCGGTAAGCCGCAGGTTTGCATTTTATCAGGCAGATATTTTTGCCCTAAGCCCAGTGATTTCAGGGTATGTCTTTGCCTCAACTTTCACGTCGACTGCCTTTTTCAGACGACCTCCATTTATCCCACCCTATTGTTCTTTAAATAATTTTACAAAAAAGCTATAATAACCAATCATCAAATAATTTTTGTTAATACATAAAGGGAAACGACGTGAAAAAAGTGCTGCTGGTGTATTACTCGCAAACCGGACAGCTGGCGGAACTGGTGCGGAATTTCGCCGAACCTTTGCAGCAGGGCGGTGTCCATGTGGATTGCGTGAACCTTGAACCGCAAGAGCCGTATCCGTTTCCGTGGTCGTTTTGGCGGTTTTTCAACACCTTTCCCGAAACCGTCCACCTGAAACCTGCGCCGATTCTGCCGCCCGCCATTCCCGCCGACGATTACGACGTCGTGGTTATCGCCTATACCGTCTGGTTTCTCTCGCCCGCGCAGCCGATTACCGCCTTCCTGCAACGGGAAGAAACCCGCCGCCTGCTCAACGGCAAACCCGTGGTAACGCTTATCGGCTGCCGCAATATGTGGTTGGGCGCACAGGAAAAAATGAAGTCGCTTTTGGCACAAAACGGCGCGAAACTCATCGGCAACATCGTCAAAATCGACGCATGCAACAGCGCCGCCAGCTTCATCACCACCCCCGCATGGCTGCTGTCGGGCGACAAACAATACTTCCGCGCCCTGCCCTCCGCCGGCATCGCAGACGGAGAGCTGGCCGACGCGGCGCGCTTCGGCGCAAAAATGCGGGATACCCTGTTGCAAAACAAAACCTTGGACGAAACCCTGTTTCAAAACATGGGCGCGGCCAAGGTGAACGAAAAACTGATTTTCAGCGAAAAAGCCGCCGGACGCAGCTTTTTCCTGTGGGGCAGGCTGCTGATGGCCGCCGGACGTGTGTCCCCCCTGCTTCGCCGCACCCTGCTGTGTTTTTATATCCTGTTTCTGCTGGCGATGATTCTGGTGTTGGTACCGGTGAGCGTATTGGTGAAAAAACTGCTGCATCCGCTGCTCAAAGGCCGTCTGAAAAAACTGGCGGATTATTACGGCCAACCTTCCGGCGGATGAATCGGATTGCGGGCGGCAACCTGTAAGGAGAATGTATATGGACGATTTTGAACGCATTTACCGCGACTGGCACGAATATGCCAAAAACCGCGACACCGACGCGCTGATTGCGCTGTATGCCGACGACGCCGTATTTGAAAGCCCGCTGGTGCCCGCGATTATGGATACCGACAGCGGCATCCTGTGCGGCAAGGCCGAAATCCTGCGTTTCTTACAGGAAGGCACGCGCCGCCGTCCCAACGATTTGGTGCGCTGGTATCGAGACGGCTGCTATTTCGTTACGGGCGATACGCTGGTGTGGGAATACCCGCGCCAAACACCCGACGGCGATCAAGTGGATATTTTGGAAGTGATGCGGCTGGAAGGCGGCAAAATCAAGCACCACCGCATTTATTGGGGCTGGTTCGGCACGCAAATGCTGACAGCTTCGGCACTCGCCAAAGCGGTTAAGGCTTGACGCCGGAAGCCGCACCGACGTTGGCAGAGGCCGTCTGAAAACGACCAAAATGTTTTACAGCAACGGCCGACGACAGTCCTGTTTTTCAGACGGCCTCAAATACAGAAAGCACTCCATGCCCGAAGTGATCCATTACCCCGAACGCCGCCGCTTCCAAATCGACATCAACGGTTTGGAAGCAGGCTACATCAGTTATACCGATCACAACGGAAGCTGGGACGTAGACCATACCGAAGTTTCGCCCAATTTCCGCAATCAGGGCATTGCCCGAATGCTGGTGGATGCGTTAACGGCATATGCCGAAGCGCACGGCATCCCGCTCACCGCAAGCTGCGATTACGCGGCGCGGTTTATCGGCTGACCACTTACCATAGTGAGACAAAATAAAGAAAAGGCAAGGCAACGCCTTGATATTTCTATTTTGTTTCGCCATACAACCCAAAACCATGATTCCAAATAACACACTCAAAAACGTTTACCTCAACCGTACCGCCGCCTTCCTGCCCAACATGCCCGTCGGCAATGATGCGATAGAAGCCGTACTCGGCATGGCGGGCGAGCTGCCCTCGCGCGTTCGGCGCATGATTTTGCGTTCCAACGGTATCCAAACACGGCATTACGCCATAGACCCCGACAGCCGCCGCGCTACGCATACCAATGCCGAACTTGCCGCCGAAGCAGTCCGCCGGCTGTTCGCACAAGGCATCAAACCCGAAGACATCACCAGCCTGTCCTGCGCGACGTCCTACCCCGACCAAACCATGCCCGGACACGGCGTGATGGTACACGGCCTTTTAGATATGCCCTCCTGCGAAGTATTGAGCATGGCGGGCGTGTGTGCGGCAGGCATGGCGGCGATGAAACACGCCTACAACGCCGTCCGCACCGGCGAACATGCCCACGCCGTCGCCGCTGCGTCGGAAAACGCTTCGGCGGTGATGCGCGGCGAAGTGTTCCAACACGAAACTGACCATAAAAAGCTGGAAAACGCCTCCCCCGAAATCGGTTTTGAAAAAGACTTTTTGCGCTGGATGCTGTCGGATGGAGCGGGCGCGGCATACTTGTCCGACCGCCCCAATTCAGACGGCCTCAGCCTGAAAATCCGCTGGATAGAGCTGCTCTCCTACGCCAACGAAATGCCGCCCTGCATGTATGCCGGCGCAGAATTCCGCGACGGCGTGTTCGAAGGCTGGAAACACGCCGACCCCGAATACAGCCGCCGCCACAGCCTGATGGCGGTCAAGCAGGACGTAAAACTATTGAACGAAAACATCGTCCGCTACACAGTGGAAAAACCGCTCGCGCAAATCGCCGCCAAACACGGCATCCGCGCCGACGAAATCGACTGGCTCCTGCCCCACTATTCTTCCGGCTTTTTCCGCGACCGCCTTTCAGACGGCCTGAAAAACATCGGCTTTGAAATCCCGCAGGAAAAATGGTTTACCAACCTCTACACCAAAGGCAACACCGGCTCGGCATCGATTTACATCATCCTCGAAGAATTTATGCGCACTTTCCCACTGGAGCGCGGTCAAAAAGTTTTGTGCTACGTTCCCGAAAGCGGGCGTTTCTCAACTTGCTTTATGCTTTTGGAAGCGGTATAGCAAACTGAAAAAAGGTCGTCTGAAACTATGGAAATCAAAGACATCCCGCAAGATGACAGCGAAAGCTACCACGGACATCTGAAAGTCATTTACGGCACGCGCGACGGGCGTTACGAAGCCGCCACCAGCAGCGGCTGGCAGGACGAAGCCTACGCCACCGAAATGGCGGTCGCCGAACTCGACGAACAAACCCGCGCCGCCCGCGAAGCGGTGGCACGTGGCGAATATTCGCCGCTGTATTACCATATGTTCCGCTTCCGCCACGACGAAGCCGGTTTGGCAATGGCCGCGGGCGTATGGAAATGGCAGCTCCGCCGCCACCTGCGTCCCGAAATCTTCGCCAAGCTGCCCGACAAAACCCTGCAAAAATACGCCGACGCGCTGCAAATCAGCATAGACGAATTGAAGCGGATGGACGCGGATTAAGGCGAACCGACCTTTGCTAACGGCGGCAACCTGCCCTGATTTGTTTTTCAGACGACCTCATCTGCGTTTAAAACGCAGCCGCCTAATTATAAAAATACTTCTAAACAGATATCTGATTGATAACCCCATGACCGAATTCCCACACCAGCATACCGCCCACTGCGAAAGCGGCGTAATGTCCACGCTGCTCAAATACCACGGCCACGACTTGGACGAAGCCATGATCTTCGGCATCGCCCATGCGCTGACCTTTGTCTGGCTGCCCGTCGTCAAACTGGGCGGCATGCCGCTGGTTTCCTACCGCATCGCACCGCGCGGCATCATCAAAAACACCTGCAAGGCATTGGGGCTGAAATTGTCCGCCCGCAAATTTTCCAATGCCCAAAAGGGACAGGACGCGCTGGATGCCGCGCTTTCATCGGGCAAACTGGCGGGTTTGCAGACCTCCGTATTCTGGCTGCCGTATTTCCCGCCGCAAATGCGTTTCCATTTCAACGCACACAATCTCTTGGTGTACGGCAAAGACGGCAGCGACTACCTTATCAGCGACCCCGTGTTTGAAACGGTGCAGCGCTGCGCCGCCGAAGATTTGCAGCGGGCGCGTTTCGCCAAAGGCGTATTGGCCGCCAAAGGCATGATGTACACGCTGGAAAACGACAGGTCGTCTGAAAAAGTTAAGGCCGACTTACCTGCCATCATCCGCAAAGCCATACGCAAAAACGCCAAACAAATGCTCCCGCCCGTTTTTTTCGTCGGCGTAAAAGGCATCCGCACGTTGGCAAAAAACATCGAAGCCCTGCCCGCCAAACGAAATGAAAAATACCAAAAGCTGTTTCTCGGCCATCTCGTGCGGATGCAGGAAGAAATCGGCACCGGCGGCGCGGGTTTCCGCTATATCTACGCCTATTTCCTCGAACAGGCCGCCCGTATCTGCGACAACCCTGCATTTCAGACGGCATCGGAACAAATGACCGCCATCGGTGACCAATGGCGGCAGTTTGCAGCGATGTGCGTGAAGCAGTGCAAAAAGCCGTCTGAAAACGGCTGCCGCGAAATCGCCGCGTTTTTGCGCAAGATTGCGGACGATGAAGAAGCCTTGTGGCGGGGATTGTTGAAATAATGGGGAATCATGCGGCATAACTCAATCCGCCGCATACAGTTTTGAAATTAGGTCGTCTGAAAACTCAAAGAAATGATAAAAATGCGTTACTTAGCTGCTCTCTTATTATTGTGTTCCGCCCTAACCCATGCCGCACCGCCGAACGGCTTTGCCTTGGTTCATGATGCCGACGGACATACCAACTTACGCGAAAGCCCCGATTTGAATGCCAAAGTCTTGGCAAAAATCCCCAACGGCACACCGTTGAAATGTTTGGGTGATGGTGGCGAAGGCAGTTTGAGTTTCTGTACTGCCCAACTGCAACAACCTGCCGCAGAAGACTACGGTTTCATCCATTACAGCCGTCTGATATTTCCCGCCTCCGACAAAAGCTTCGTCCGCCTGCGCGAACAATCCGGTCGCGACGATACGCTGACTTTGTCCGGTAGCGGACAAAAGGTACACATCGTTGCCCGCCGCATCCACCCTAAACGCAATGATTTCTCGGGTATCAACAAAGACAAATACACCGCGCGGCTCTATCAAGACAAACCGTTCTACGGCACAGACAGCACCATTCCGAAAAGCGTGTTCGCGCTTGAACGTATCACGCTAAACGGTCAAACGGTTCCCGCTGCCGAACTGCAAGGACTGTTCTCGCCCGATTTTGCCGCCACTGCACGTGGCAGCAATGTATATCAAGGCTGGGAAGCCTATTACCGCCGTACCGACAAGACACTTTATCTATTCGGCAGACAAGGCTCGGGTGCCGGTAGTTTCGATGTCTGCTTTATATTTAAGGACGGTAAATTCCAGCGCCGTTATTTGTGGGATGCTGCGCTATAAATATCGCTCGAAAAGGTCGTCTGAAAACTCAAAGAAATGATAAAAATGCGTTACTTAGCTACTCTCCTATTATTGTGTTCCGCCCTAACCCATGCCACCCCGCAGAGCGGCTTTGCCTTGGTGCATGATGCCGACGGACACACCAACTTGCGCAAAAGACCTGATTTGAATGCCAAAGTCTTGGCAAAAATTCCCAACGGTACGCCGTTGGAATGTGTGGAAGAACTCAGTGAAAACAGACCGGACTTCTGTTTTGTTCAGCTACAACAGGCAAACGCCGACGATTCCGGCTTTATCCATTACAGCCGTCTGATATTTCCCGCCGCCGATAAAAGCTTCATCCGCCTGCGCGAACAATCCGGTCATGACGATACGCTGACTTTGTCGGGCAACGGACAAACGGTACACATCGTTGCCCGCCGCATCCATCCAAAACTCAGCGACTTCTCGGGCATCAGTAAAGACAAATACACCGCGCGGCTCTATCAAGGCAAACCGTTCTATGGCATGGACTCTATGATTTCCAAAAGCGTGTTCGCGCTTGAACGCATCACGCTAAACGGTCAAACGGTTCCCGCTGCCGAACTGCAAGGACTGTTCTCGCCCGATTTTGCCGCCACTGCACGTGGCAGCAATGTATATCAAGGCTGGGAAGCCTATTACCGCAGCAGCGATAAGACACTTTATCTGTTTGGCAGACAAGGTTCAGACGGCAATCCTTTCAGCGTTTGCTTTATATTTAAGGACGGTAAATTCCAGCGCCGTTATTTATGGGGAGCTGCGATATAAATATCGCTCGAAAAGGTCGTCTGAAAACTCAAAGAAAAGATAAAAATGCGTTACTTGGCTACCCTCTTATTATTGTGTTCCGCCTTAACCCATGCCGCGCCGCCAGACGGCTTTGCCTTGGTGCATGATGCCGACGGCTACACCAATTTGCGCGAAAATGCTGATTTGAATGCCAAAGTTTTGGCAAAAATTCCCAACGGCACGCCGTTGGAATGTGTAGGCGAAGCCAGCAAAGACAATCCGAATTTCTGTACCGCGAAGTTGCAACAGACAGCAATCGGCGGTTACGGCTTTATCCACCGCAGCCGTCTGATATTTCCAGCCTCTGACAAAAACTTCGCTACACTGCGTGAACACTTCGGTCGCGACGACACACTGACTTTGTCCGGCAACGGTCAAACGGTACACATCGCCGCCCGGCGCATCCACCCCAAACGCAGCGACTTTTCAGGTACAGCCCCAAATAGTGACAACGCACCTCTCTATCAAGGCAAACCGTTTTACGGTACGGACGGCTCCATTCCGAAAAGCGTCTTTGCAATAGAACAGATCACGCTAAACGGTCAAGCAGTTCCTGCCGCAGAACTGCAAGGGCTGTTCTTGCCCGATTTTGCCGCCACTGCACGCAGCAGCAATGCGTATGATGGCTGGGAAGCCTATTACCGCCGCATCGACAAGATGCTTTATCTGTTTAATTCGGTGAATAACGATGCCGGTTCTTTCGGTATGTGTTTCGTATTTAAAGATGGCAAATTCCAGCGCCGTTATGTGTGGACTGCATTACTATAAATATTCATTAAAGGGCAATTTGGAAACCATGATTCAAATCCAATCCCTCTCCCACCGTTATCCCAAAGCCGAAACCGCCGCGCTGGACAATGTGTCGTTCGATATTGCCAACGGCGAATGTTTGGGGCTGCTCGGCCACAACGGTGCGGGGAAAACGACGCTGATGTCGCTTTTGGCCGGCTTGCAGGAAGTACGGCAGGGTGAAATTTTGTTTGACGGCAAGCCGTTGCGCCTGTTGAGCCGCAGCGAGCGGCAGAAAATCGGTTTGGTGCCGCAGGATTTCGCGTTTTATCCGCAGCTTTCTGTGTGGGACAACCTGCTGTTTTTCGCTTCGCTTTATAAAGTGCGCGACAAAGGCCGTCTGAACGCGCTGTTGGAACAGACCGACTTGACCGCCCACAAAAACAAGGCGGCAAAGCATCTTTCGGGCGGGCTTAAACGTCGTCTGAATTTTGCCATCGGCTTGATTAACACGCCGCAACTGGTATTCCTTGATGAAATCACGGTCGGCATCGACCCGCAGTCGCGCCGCTTTATCCTCGACAGCGTGGCGGATTTGACACGGCAGGGAGTAACGGTGGTTTACACCTCGCACTATCTGTCGGAAATCGAACAGCTTTGCGGCAAAATTGCGCTGCTGCAACACGGCAAACTGGTGTACCACGGCGGTTTGGACGAGCTTTTAAGCACGCAAACCGGTGTCGTGCGTTTTACCGTCGAACCGCCGCTGCCGCCTCAGACGCTGGCCGCCTTGGGTGCAAAACAAGCGGACAGCCGCGGCATGATGGAAACGGCGCACGATGCCGCCACCGTTTACGCCGCCCTGCAACAAAGCGGCGCACAAATCCGCTACTTCCAGCAGGGACACGGTTCGCTGGAAACGTTTTACCTTGATTTCCTGCGCAAAGACGAACCGGCAACAGATAAGCAAAATCCACAATGACGACTTCCTCCCTCCTCAAAGAACTCAAACTGCTCTGCCGCGACCTGCACGGTTTGGCCGTGTTGTTTGTGATGCCCATCGCCTTCATGCTGATTATGTCGTTGGCGCTGAGCCGCGACCAAGACCCGCACACCGACAGCCGCATCGCGCTGGTCGGCGCGGCAGACGACAGCGTCAATACCGCGCTGGCCGCCGCATTGGAAAAAGAGCAGATTCATGTTACGCGGATGTCGTCTGAAAAACTGACCGACGCACAAAACGGCCTGCACGACAAGCGTTTCCAACTGGTGCTGCACAACCCGAATCCCGCTGCCGGCAAAATCGCCGACAACAAAGCCTTGCAAATCTATGTACCGCCCGATACCGAGCCTTCGTGGCTGGCGGCGGTTAAAGGCGTTTTGCAGCAGCACTACACCCAAACGCGGCTGGACGCCTATTTCGACAACAACGACGGCATCAAAATCGACAATAAAAAACTGCCCCGCTCCATCCGCAAAGACATCCAGAAAAAAGTCGATGAAAAAAACGACGAACAATTCGCCGCCGTACGCAGCTTTTTAGATAAAAAAATGCTGGAAGAACACTATCTGAGCGCAGGCAGCGGCACAGTGGAAAAACCCAACGCCGTACAGCACAGCGTACCCGCATGGCTGATTTTCGGTATGTTTTTCATCATGATACCGCTGTCGAACGTCATGGCGCTGGAACGCCAGACCAACACCATCACCCGCCTGCGTCTCGCCCGCGCCTCCGCGTTCGGCCTGATTGCCGCCAAACTCATCCCCTATTTCCTGATTAACCAGCTTCAGTTTGTCGGAATGCTGCTGCTCGGCCGCTACCTGCTGCCCGAAATCGGCGTGCCCGCCCTCATACTCAACGGCAGCCTTGTTCCCTACGCGCTGTTGTCCGCCGCCGTCAGCGCCGCCGCACTCGGCTACGCGCTTTTGGTCAGCGTCTGCGCCAAATCCACCGAACACGCCGTCGTCCTCGGCGGCGGCGGCATCATCCTGATGGCGGCAATCGGCGGCATAATGGTACCCGCCCACATCATGCCCGAAACCATGCAGCAACTCACTTGGATTTCCCCGATGGCATGGGGCTTGAAAGCTTTTCAAGAACTGCTGCTCAATCGCAGCGGACTGGACGGAATCGGCCGCTACCTCATCCTGCTGTCCGCCTTCGCCGCCGCCACCCTGACCGCCGCCGTGCTGGTTTACCGCAGGCAGTTGCAGACGCAGGTGCGGTTTTAAAACTAGAAGCTACTAACAACCTCATCAAAGTCATCAAGCAAAACGCTTTCGGCTTTCGGAACTTTGACAATTTTAAAACTAGAATCCTCATCGCTTTGAACATCAAAAAGGAGAGGACTGATTTAGTCCTCTCCAGATTATAACTTTTCATCAACCCACTACAGTTGACAAAGAGTCTAAAAAACCTTGTCAAAACCATAAAAAAGGCTGTCCGAAATTATGTTTAAATTTCGGACAGCTTTTTTTTAGAGCTATAACAATTTCAAATTACTTCGATAATCAAGACAACCCCATAGCAACTCTATTGTTAACCCCATCAGGTAAACATACGGCCACTATATGTATTAAAACAACTTCTGCATTTTTTGGCTAACCTTAAACCCATGTTTATCTTGATTGGAGCAAGTCACTTCCGAACCAGAAGCCGTACATTGCCAGCCATTGCCTTTCACTGTTTCTCCGTCTTTCAAGATACGGGCTTTGGGATTAAAAGGAAAATCACTGTGGCAAACCATATCTGCTTTGCCGGTTTTACCTAAGAAAAATGTTCCGCCCCATTCGAGGTCGCAATCCTTGGGACGCGGTAAAACAGGTTTGCCTTTAATTTCAGTCAGACATGATATACCCTGAGCCAAATCAGATGTTTTCGCATCGCCGCCGCAATAAATCTTACCGTTTCCGGCACGAAAATCGATGTTATACAGCCCGCTATTTATCTCATTTTCAGTTCCTTCCGAAGAAGGTGCCGCAAAAGCTGCAACCGAGAAAGTGAGCGATGTCAAAATAAATAATTTTTTCATATAAAGATTCCTAATATAGTGGATAACAGAGGTTAAAAACGTTTCAAGGCTTTCAGATGCGCTTGTGATTGTTCAATGCTGCATTTAAGGATATACCAATCAGCCGCAGATTTCAGATCAGTGTCATTTGTCGGGTCAGAGCAAAGTTGCTCTTTATACTCCCCCCAAGTTTTACGCACCTTATTAAAATAAGAAGCCGGCAAACCATGTAAGGCAGTATCTTTGTTCTTTACCCGTTGGTACAGTATTTTATATTGTTCATCAATTTCTTTTTCCAGACGCCCATCCAGTATATCTAAGCAATCGTAGTCAACCTCTTCAATATTCTCCAGCATAATCTTAGGGCAAACATCTTTATTATGGGCAGCATTTTCTTGCGCATAACAAAAAGCCGTACCCATTAAAGCCACAGAGAAAAACAATACTTTTTTCACTTTTTCAATGTTCCTTAAATTTGTAAAAAATCGGCGCATTATAACCACACCGGCAGCATGATGCATAATGTATCAATGTTTAGCCATCCATATTTTATCTGCTTTTTCTAAATAAAACCCAATCATTTTAAGTTTCTTTATCACTCAGTTTTAGCAAGACATTTGCATTTGAGCGAGATAGGCAGATAGAGGCATGGTAAAATTCTGTATGCGAAAATTTGGATTATATCGGTTTGGAGAACCTTCAGGTTATCCGAAACTATAAGCCGACATCCATCCCCACCCCAAACACGAAAGCAAAAAATGTCCTACACCTTTACCTTGGCAGAACACGCGCTGGAAGCGGAATTGAAAAAGCTGATCCTGCAAGAAGCCGACAAGACCGATGATGTTGCCGCTGAAGACTTTACCGACGATGCGCCGTTGTTCGGCGACGGCAGCCCTGTCGATTTGGATTCGCTCGACGCGCTGCAAATCTGCGTCGCGCTGCAACAGTATTTCCAAGTGCGGCTGCAAGGCGACCGTATGGTGCGCAAACATATGATGTGCGTGCGCGATTTGGCGGCGTTCGTCCGCGCGGAGCATGGAGCGTGAGCTGGGTTTGCGGTACGGCGGCCACCTCCGCGCTGAATCCGCAGGCGGATTTCAGACGACCCGATGCGGTGTCTTATACGTTTTTAACCCAGCCGCAGCAGGCCGCTTATTTCCGTGCTTTTGCCGACGACAGCTTGGGAAGTACCGCTTTTGCGGATATTGCCGAACAACATTTGCGCCGCGCCGCCGAAGATGCCGGATGGCCGTCTGAAAGCTGGCATGCTGCGCCAGTGTTCATCGGTTCAAGTTCCTACGCCATCGCCGAATACGAAAACCGCCGCCGCGCGGGCGATACGGACATTGCGGAACACGGTTTGCTCTATCTTGCCGAAGATTTGCGCAAACGCAGCGGCAACCGACAGATTTTCAGTTTGGCGACTGCCTGCACTTCGTCCGCCCATGCGCTGATTCAGGCAGACAATTGTTTGCGCGGCGGAGCGGAACGCGCCTTTGTTCTCGGCATCGAAAACCTCAACCGCCTGACCCTGCTGCATTTTCACAGCTTGGGTTTGTTTACCGAACGCTATCAGCCCTTCGGCGGCAACGGTCTGATTTTGGGCGAAGGTGTCGCCGCACTCGCCCTCTCTGCCACGCCGCCCGATTGCGCAGGTCGTCTGAAACTCGTCGGCCACGCCGCCAATACCGGCAACGACCTGATTCAAAGCAACAGTAAGGCGTTGGAACAAGTTATCAGCCGCGCTTTAAACATCGCCGCCGTTGCACCCGAAAACATCGCCGCCGTCAAAACCCACGGCATCGGCACCGCCGACAGCGACGCCGCCGAACTGGCTGCACTGGAAAACGTGTTCGGCACCCTGCCGCCGCTGATGGCGTTCAAAACGCAAATCGGCCACACCCTCGGCGCAACCGCCGCCCTCGAAACCGCGCTGCTCTTGTCCGCCCTGAAACAAGGCGGCGGCACCGATTATCAAGGACGCGAAATCCGTTTTTCAGATGACGTTTTCTGTCTCGCCAACCATTTCGGTTTCGGCGGCAGCAACACAGCTATGGTATGGCAATGGCAATCATAAATCCCGACATCCGCATCACCGCTGCCGCGCGTTTCGACACCGAAGCCGCCGTCGGCAACAAAATCCTCAAACAAACCTTGCAGCAGCAAAGCGGCGCGGACGCCCGCCGCCTCAGCCGCCTGAGCCTGATTGCCGCACTCGGCGCAGGCCTGCTGCGCGGACAAGGCGAAATCCGCCCCGATTGCGCCGTCTTCCTCGGCACGCCGTTTTCCTCGCCGTCCGTGTTTGAAAAAATGGCGGACAACGTGCTCAACCACCATGCCGCCATGCCTTTCGACTTCATCGCCAACCTGCACAATGCCCCCGTTTTTCATGCCGCACAAATCCTAGGCACGCACGGCGCAACGTTGGCGGTTGCCACCGAACGCCATTTGGAAACCCGTTTCCACCCCCTGCTGCTCGCCGCACAATCCTTGCAAAGCGGCGGACAGGCCGCGGTCGGCTGGGCATACGAACACCAAGCCACCCACGCCGATACGCACGAAGGCAGCATTTGGATTTTGCTCGAACACGGCGCGGAACACGGCGTTCCCGTTACCTTGGGCGGACAAACTAAAGAAGCTGAAAGGCCGTCCCGTCAGGCGGCTGCGCACTCTGAAACGCAAGGATATTATTGGCAGGATGTTGCCGATTGTTTGGAAACATTGTGCCTTGCCGACGGTTTGTCATCCGACAAACCCGACCCAATCATGATGGCGCGCGCAGAAATCCTGTGAGTTTGCACACGCGAAACGTGTTCCGAAATACGCCGCTGCCTCCGTGCCGACAGGTCGTCTGAAAATCCGAAACTGTCTTCTGTTTCAAACACATTTTCAGACGACCTGTTTCTTTCCCCTGCCGATTATCCATTCGGATTGTCAATGCACCCGACTTCCCCATAAAATGCCGTAGACACACTTCAAACCCATTTGAAAAATGATGACTACCTACCGCCGCGCCTACACCGTCCTCACCGCCCTGCTGACCCTGTTCCTCATCTACACCGTCTCCACGCAAAATTGGCTGCAAACCGACCTGACCGCGCTGCTGCCGAGCGAACAGCAGCCTGACATGCTTTTGACGGCGGCGGACAAGGCGGGCGAAGAGCAGTTGAACACGCAGGTGATTTTGCTGGCGGGCAGCAAAGACGCGGAAACGGCGTTTCAGACGACCTCCGAGATTGCGGCTTTGTGGCGTAAAAGCGGCGTGTTTGAGCAAGTGGACAGCAGCGTGACGCCCGACTTGGACAAGGTGCGCAAGGACATCGGCAAGCTGGGGCTGGCGCTGCTGCCAAACGAACAGGTGCGCCTGCTGTTTGAGCATCCGCAAGCGTATTTTCAGGCGCGGGCGGAAGCGGCGGTCAACCCGTTTGCCGCACCCTCGCCTTTGTCTTTGGAACAAGACTGGCTGGGCTTCGGGCGTTTTGTCGCAAGCAAAGCGAATCCGCAAAGCCGCTTGCAGTGGAACATGGACAACGGGATGCTGTTCACCGAAGGCGATGACGGGAAAACTTGGGTTTGGCTGCGCGGACGGCTGGCGGCGGGCGACAATTTTTCCGGCAACGACGCCCTTCTGCCGCTGATGGCGGAAAGCCGCAAACTGGCAAAAGCCAAAGGCGCGGACACGTTGGCGGCAGGCGGCGCGCTGTTTGCCGCCGCGTCCAAAACAGAGGCGGAGCAGGAAAGCCGGATGATGAGTACGGTGGGTATGCTGCTGACCTTCGCGCTGCTGCTGTGGGTATTCCGCAGCGTCCGCGTGTTCTGGCTGACGCTGCCTTTGGCGGCAGGTATGCTGACCGGTCTGGCGGCGGCTTTGCTGTTCTTCGGCGAAGTGCATATCCTGACCATCGTCATCGGCACGAGCCTGGTCGGGATGCTGGTGGATTTCCCGCTGCACTGGCTCGCGCCTTCGGTATTCGGCACACGGGCGAAAAACGGCAAAACGGCTTTTTCAAACAACCCTGTCTGGCAGGCAGAACCCGCCATGAAACATGTCTTGCCGAGCTTTACCGTCAGCCTGCTGATTACGGTATTGGGCTACGCGCTCTTGTGGTTCACGCCGCTGCCCGTATTGAGGCAGACCGCCGTGTTTTCAGGATTTGCGCTGGCGGGCGCATTCGGCGCGACGGTATTGTGGCTGCCGCCGCTGTTTCAGCGTTACCGTGCCAAAACCGTGCCATTTGCCGCGCTGACCGAACGGCTCTACGCGCTGTCGGGTCGTCTGAAAATCCGTCTGCACAAACGCGGCTGGCTGATGGTCGGCGGCGTATTGCTGGCGGTCGGACTGTGGCGCAGCGACTGGCGCGACGACATCCGCCAATGGGTCAACATGCCGTCTGAAATGCTGGCGGAAGTGCAACGCATCGGGCAGTTGAGCGGCGCGGATTTCGGCGGCAAATACTTAGTTGCCGAAGCGCCGAGCGAAGACGCTTTGTTGATGAAAACCGCCGAACTCAGCCGCGCGCTGCAACCTTTAGTCGCGCAAGGCAAGCTCGTCAGCTTCCAATCTCCCGACCAGCTCCTGATGCCCGTATCCGAACAGAAAAAACTGCAAAACCGCCTGCGCGAGCTGTCCAAGCTGCCCGAAAGCCGCCAACCGCTCGTCGATATCGGCATTCCGCACAAAACCCTACGCAACGCGCTGCTGCAAGCCGCCGATGCGCCGCCGCTGACGCTTGCCGACGCGCTGAAAACCGATTTGGCGGAAGCCTGGCGGCCGCTGTATTTGGGTGAAGTCGAAAAAGGCCGTTTCGCCGCCATCGTGCGCCTGAACGGCATGACCGACGACACCGCTGTCCGCTCCGCCGCGCAAAGCGTAGCGGGCGTACATTGGGCGGACAAACGCGCCCACCTGAACGACCTTTTCCACCACACGCGCAATCAGGCGGCGTGGCTGAAACTGGCATCCTACGCACTGGCATGGCTGGTTTTATGGCGTATGTTCGGCATGAAGCGCGGCACCAAAATCCTTGCCGTACCGCTTGCCGCCGCCGTCTGCACCGTCGCCGTACTCGGTCTGGCAGGCATCCCCGTCAGCCTGTTCGCCATGTTCGGCCTGCTTTTGGTGTCCGCCATCGGCGTCGATTACGCCGTCTATGCCCTCACCGCGCGACACAGCGCCCCCGCGCGGCTGGGCGGGATGCTGCTCGCCGCCGCCACTACCGCCATCTCCTTCGCCCTGCTCGCCCTAAGCGGCACGCCCGCCGTCGCCGCCTTCGGCATTACGGTCACGGTCGGCGTAGCGTTCAATATCTGGCTGGCGGGGGCTTTGTTGAAAGATTGATGTTTAAAATTTAAAAAAACAAAAAGGTCGTCTGAAAACGGGTATGGCGGATTTTGCGCCAACCTGTTTTCAGACGACCTTTTTGACAATATCAAACGTAATCCGGCTGCGCTGTCCTCTTGCCGAACATAAGTAATTTATAGTGGATTAACTTTAAACCAGTACGG
>NZ_KV821493.1:14878-53439 GCF_001815675.1 Neisseria sp. HMSC065D04 | reverse complement strand
GTCGCCTTGTCCTGATTTAAAGTTAATCCACTATGAGCAACAGTCTCGGGACAACCCTTTATCCGCTCCCGCATCAAACCCAAATGCCTGCCTCTTTTCGGGCAGGCATTTTCATGCAGTCATGGTGTGCGGCTCAATATTTGACTGTCCAGCCTATCTCGCTGCCCGCGCGCATCGGGACAAGTTCGCCGTCGCCGTAAGGGACGCTTGCGGGGACGGTTTGGCTTTGTTTGACGAGGGTGATCGTGTCGGCGTTTTCGGGAATGCCGTAGAACCTTGCGCCGTTTTTCGAGGCGAAGGCTTCGAGTTTGTCCAACGCGCCTGCTTTTTCAAACACTTCGGCGTAAAGCTCGATGGCGGTCATGGCGCTGAACATGCCGGCGCAGCCGCAGGCGTTTTCTTTGGCGGATTTGGCGTGTGGCGCGGAATCGGTGCCGAGGAAGAATTTGTGTGCCTTCTCGCCGGTAACGGCGGCGACCAATGCCTGACGGTGGGTCTCGCGCTTGAGTACGGGCAGGCAGAAATGATGGGGGCGCACGCCGCCGACCAAGAGGTCGTTGCGGTTGAGCAGGAGGTGTTGCGGGGTCACGGAGGCGGCAACGTTGTCGCCTGCTTCCAAAACGAGGCGGGCGGCTTCGGCGGTGGTGACGTGTTCAAACACGACTTTGAGATTCGGCACTTGCGCCAAAACGGGTTTCATCACGCGTTCGATGAAGGCGGCTTCGCGGTCGAAAATATCGATTTCGGGGTCGGTTACTTCGCCGTGAACAAGGAACAGGATGCCCTGTTTTGCCATTTCTTCCAACACGGGGATGAGTTTGAACAGGTCGGTTACGCCGGAATCGGAATTGGTGGTCACGCCTGCGGGGTAGAGTTTGAAGGCGATGATGCCGGCGGCTTTGGCTTCGCGCACAAGCTCGGGCGTGGCTTGGTCGGTCAGGTAGAGCGTCATCAACGGCTCAAACGCGCTGCCTTCGGGCAATGCCGCCATGATGCGCGCTTTGTAGGCAAGCGCGTCGGCTACGCTGACGACGGGCGGCTTGAGGTTGGGCATGATGACGGCGCGCCCCATCTGGCGGGCGGTATAGGGGGCAACGGCTTTGAGCGCGTCGCCGTCGCGCAGATGCAGGTGCATATCGTCGGGGCGGATGATGGTCAGGGTTTGCATGAGTGTTCCTTTTTAGATTTTGGGGTTTCAGACGACCCCTTGATGTTCCCTTAAAGGTCGTCTGAAAAGGCTATTGCACAAGGACAGGCTTGCCGTTGTAGGACTGATGCGTCAGGTAAAACACCGCCTGCACGGGCAGCTGGTCGGACGGGGTGGTTTTGACAGTCAGCAGGGTTTCTTCCGGGCTGCCCGACGCGCGCCACGCATAAGAAAGCTGACGGATCGGAACCGGCGATTCGGAGGCTTGATCGGTGCGCAATTCGTTGTTCAAACCCTTCGGCGGGTTTTCGACCAACACCATAAACTGCTTGCGTATCAAGTTTTCGTCCGCCCGCGCCGTCTTCACGCTGCAACTGTCGCCGGTCAGGCTCAAATAATAATCCGCGCCGTCCTGCGTTTTCTTCCAAACGGCAAGCGCATCCGGCTCAATGAAACCTGCGGGCAGCCTGCCGATTTCTTCCGCGTTCAAAGCCGTCAGTTTTTCATTATCGGCAAAAGAGCGCACTTTATCGGCAGCCCCGTCAAAAGCGACGCAGCCTTGACGGAACAATTCCGCCGCCGCGTTCGCACGATCCGCCATCTGCTCGGGCGGCACTTCCTCCCTGCCGCACGCCGCCAATAAAACGGAGAAAGCGGCAAGCGTCAAAAGCCTTGAAATCGGACGTTTCACCATTTTCAGACGACCTTTCATATAGATTTAAAAGAGCAGGGTAGGCAGGGAACAGCGTTCAAAGTAAATTTTGTAATCAATCATTTGGAAGGGAGCAACGTTCAGGAACAATGATTGCGCACTCTTCGTATTTTTGAGAATTACAATTTTCTAAAGCCAACCTTTCTGAATTTCCTTCCGTACTAGAATTCCCTTTCGAAAGAAAACGTAGACCATTTTTCGTTCCTGTAGCAAGCGCATGACAGCCGTTCCTAACCCAATCACGAACTTTACAAAATTTACCAGCCCCCCTTTTTTCACATCTCTGGATGGCAACACGCTTAGCTTGCTCCAATGAATCCTCATTTACGGAATCTGTAATAATTCCGGTTTTGTTATTTAACACTATCGCTCCGTACTTTGATGGCACGTGGATAATAACCGGATTCATATTGTTATAGGAATTGCCGTTATTGTTATAAGAATTACCGACATTCACCGATGGGTGATATTTATTATAAATATCTTGCTGGTTATAACCGTAACTACGCAATTCCGGCGCATTCTGCAACGCTCCGCGGGTTGGGTCGTATGCAAAAGAAAGCTCGGAATATCCCAGCAAAACCGAAAAGAGTAGAAAAAGTTGCTTTTTCATTATTTTCCTTTATCTAATAATGATTCGCTTGCAAAACTTAATAAAATCAAACTACAAGCTTCACAAGAAGGCGTCAAAAGTCTTGAAATCGGACGTTTTGCCATTTTCAGACGACCTTTATTTATGTTTCACGACCAGCGTGAACACGCCGTCTTCTTCGCGCGATTCGAGCAAGACATGCCCGGTCTGACGGCAGAAAGCCTCAAAATCGCCGGGCGCGCCGCCGTCGGTCGCCAACACGGTCAGGACTTCGCCCGCCTCCATTTGCGCCAACGCTTTTTTGGTTTTTAAAATCGGCAAAGGGCATCTGAGCCCCTTTAAGTCTAAGGTGTGTGCGTTCATAGTTTCCGATGTTCCGTTAAAAGGATTAACATGAATTATACCGTACTTACTTGCACCCCACCCCGCCAAACCCATAAAATAAAGCCGTTTTTCACTTTGGAGCACACCATGCGCCGTCTCGCCCTCCTGACCCTCTGCCTCGCCGCCACGGCAGTCAACGCCGCCGGATTCAGCGAAAAAGATACCCCCTTCAACACACGCTACAAAGAAAGCCCCGAAGAAGCCGCAGCCCGCGAGTTCGCCGAACAAAAAACCGCGCTCCCGCCGCTGCCCGACACCCAATCCGGCGACTGGTTCGACCTCTACGTCAGCGAAGACTACGGCAAGCAGCCCAAAATCCTTCTCAGCAGCCTGCAAATCATGCCCTCTCCCGACGGCAGCATCCGCTACATCCTCAACGTCCGTTCCGACAAAGGTCATGACAACCTGACCGTCGAAGGCCTCTTCTGCGCCCGCTCTTCCTTCACATACGGCAAAGACAAACGCTCGTCTTATAAAGTGTTCGGCTACGGCGACACCGTCAACCGCCGCTGGATCGAGCCGCGCAAAGCCGAATGGAAACCCATAGGCTCAACCTTCAACAAAAACGACGAGATGCGTGCCGTCCTCTACCAAGCCTTCTGTACCGACGGCGTACCGAACACCACCGAAGGTCTGGTCAAACGCCTCAAAGAACGCGCCGGACGCTACGCGCCGAAAATGGTGCGCCACGACAAATAAGCCGTTTGACGGTTTCAAACATCAAAAAAGGTCGTCTGAAATATTTTCAGACGACCTTTGCCGTATTTCAAACCGTCAATCAGCGCGGATGAACCATATCGGCGGGGACGACCAGTTCGTCAAACTCTTCGCCTGTCAACAAGCCCAATTCGACGGCGGTTTCGCGCAGCGATTTGTCGTTTTTATAGGCGGTTTTGGCGACTTTGGCGGCGTTTTCGTAGCCGATTTTGCGGTTCAATGCGGTAACGAGCATCAGGGAATGGTGCAGGAAATAATCGATTTTTTCCGGTACGGGTTCGATGCCGACGGCGCAGTTTTCGTTGAAGCTGTTGCATGCGTCGCCCAACAGGCGGATGGATTGCAAAAGGTTGTAGGCGATAACGGGCATATAGACGTTCAGCTCGAAATTACCCGACGCGCCCGCCATGCCGATGGTGACGTCGTTGCCGAACACTTGGCAGCACACCATGGTCATCGCTTCGCATTGGGTCGGGTTGACTTTGCCCGGCATGATGGACGAACCTGGCTCGTTTTCGGGGATTTTGATTTCGCCCAAACCGCAGCGCGGGCCGCTTGCCAACCAGCGGATGTCGTTGGCGATTTTGTTCAGGCTCGCCGCCAGCGTTTTCAGTGCGCCCGAAGCGGCAACGGCGGCATCGCGTCCGCCCAAGGCTTCAAATTTGTTCGGCGCGCTGACAAACGGCAGGCCGGACAGTTCGGCGAGTTTGGCGGCGGCTTTTTCGGCGTATTCGGGATGGCTGTTCAAGCCCGTACCGACCGCCGTGCCGCCCAAGGCGAGTTCGTATAAACCTTTGAGTGCGTCGTTCAGACGGCCTAAGCCGTGGTCGAGTTGGGAAACGTAGCCGGAAAACTCTTGTCCCAAAGTCAGCGGCGTCGCGTCCTGCAAGTGGGTGCGGCCGATTTTGACGATGGGGGCGAATTCTTTGGCTTTTTTGTCCAATGTGTCGCGCAGGGCTTGGACGGCGGGGATGAGGTGGCGGTTGATTTCAATCGCGGCGGCGACGTGTATGGCGGTCGGGAACGCGTCGTTGGTCGATTGCGCGTGGTTCACATGGTCGTTGGGATGGACGGGCTGATACGCCGCCAAACCCGTACCGGCGATTTCGTTGGCGCGGTTCGCAAGCACTTCGTTCATGTTCATATTGGACTGCGTACCGGAGCCGGTCTGCCAAACCACTAAGGGGAACTGCCCGTCGAGCTTGCCGTTCAACACGTCGTCCGCCGCCTGCGTAATCAAATCCGCCTGTTCGGGCTTAATCCTGCCAAGGGAAACATTGGTGGCGGCTGCGGCTTTTTTCACCAGAGCCAAAGCATAAATCAACGGCTGCGGCAGGGTTTCGCCGCCGATTTTGAAATTATTGCGGCTGCGCTGGGTCTGCGCGCCCCAATAGGCTTCGGACGGGACTTCGACATTGCCCATGGTGTCGTGTTCGGTACGGGTGCTCATGCGTTTCTCCTGAATTAAATGATAATGCAAATAATTTGCAAGCGTATTATAGCGGGCAGGAGGTCGTCTGAAAAGCGGGGGAAGGAGGTTTGAAGTAAGCAGTTTCGGACGGCGTTTTGAAAGCTGAAAAGAAGATTGAGACAGACGAAGGAATTGTGTCCAACCTGTTTGGGCTATGCCAAAATGTATAGTGGATTAAATTTAAATCAGGACAAGGCAACGAAGCCGCAGACAGTACAGATAGTACGGAACCGATTCACTTGGTACTTCAGCACCTTAGAGAATCGTTCTCTTTGAGCTAAGGCGAGGCAACGCGCCGTACTGGTTTAAAGTTAATCCACTATAAAAAGGTCGTCTGAAACCTTATTGATAGGTTTTCAGACGACCTGTGTTTACTTTAAAAAATCAAGTAATCAGTTTGCCATTTGTTTTGCCTGAACTGCTGTCAGGGCGATGGTGAAGACGATGTCTTCTACCAATGCGCCGCGGGAGAGGTCGTTGACCGGTTTGCGCAAACCTTGTAACAGTGGGCCGACGCTCAGGACGTTGGCGCTGCGTTGTACGGCTTTGTAGGTGCAGTTGCCGGTGTTGAGGCTTGGGAAAATCAGGACGGTTGCCTGACCGGCGACGGTGCTTTCAGGGGCTTTGGTTTTGCCGATTTCAGGTACGGTAGCCGCATCGTATTGCAGTGGGCCGTCGATTTCCAAATCCGGGCGTTTTTCTTTCGCCAGTTTGGTCGCTTCAATCACGGCATCAACATCAGGGCCGCTGCCTGAGTTGATGGTGGAGTAGGAAATCATGGCAACTTTAGGCGGGATACCGAAGGCTTTGGCGGTATCGGCGGATTGGATGGCGATATCGGCAAGCTGTTCGGGCGTCGGGTTCGGGTTGACCGCGCAGTCGCCGAAGACGAGGACTTGGTTGGGCAGCAGCATGAAGAATACGCTGGACACGAGGCTGGCGCCCGGTGCGGTTTTAATCAGTTGCAAAGCGGGGCGGATGGTGTTGGCGGTAGTATGAACGGCGCCGGATACCAAGCCGTCCACGTCGTTTTGCGCCATCATCATGGTGCCGAGGACGACGGTGTCTTGCAGTTGTTTGCGGGCATCTTCAGGGGTCAGACCTTTGGATTTGCGCAATTCGCACATCGGCTCGACGTATTGTTCGATCAATGTAGCGGGATCGACGATTTCCAAAGAGTCAGGCAGGTTGATGCTGCGTTCTTTGGCAACGGCTTCAACTTCTTCGCGTTTGGCAAGCAAGACGCAGCGGGCAATGCCTTTTTCGTGGCAGATGGCGGCTGCGGCGACGGTACGCGGTTCTGCACCTTCGGGCAGGACAATGCGCATATCGGCTTTTTGGGCAAAATCAATCAGGTTGTAACGGAATTGGGCGGGAGACAGGCGGGAGGCTTCGCGTTTTGCTAAAGCAGATACGTCTTTGAGCGCGCTGCTTGAACCGTAGAACGTCAGTCCGGTCAGGCGGGCAACTTCTTCGCCTACGGATGCTGCTGCGCCTTCAATGATGAAGCCTTCCAAAAGGCCCGGAGAGTTGGTGTAAAGCTGTTTGGCAAGGTTGATTCGGTGTGCCGCTTCGGCTGCGTCGGCATTGTCAGATTGCAATGCCAAAACTACGCCTGCATCCAAAGACAGCGCCAGCTCGACGTTTTTGCCGGACAGGAAGAGTTTGTCCGCATCGGGGGCGATACCTTCGATAACGAGTTTGTCGGTATTGAGTGCGACGGCTTTGCCGACCACAGCGTCAAACCAGTCATCGCTTTTGCCTTGCGCCAACAGGGTTTCGGCGGATGCGTCGAGCGGTTGGAAAACTTGCGCGCCCAAAGCTTGGGCAAAGGCTTTGCTTGCCGCTGCCACGTCCAAACCGGCGGATACCGGAGCGACCAATAATTTAGCCATGATATGTGTCCTTTCTATTTGGAGGTTGTCCGTCTTGGAGGTTGTCCGTCGCCGCCGTGATGCGGACGTAACGGCAATGGCTTAATACTAACAAACAAATTGCGTTTCCAACAAGGTTAAATGTTAATGGATTGAGCGAAAATGCAATGGATTTTTAAGAAACGCTTAGAAAGCCGGTTAAAATTACCCCCCCTTTCCTTTTAATCTTTCCTGATTACTGCGGACAATGCCGTTTGAAATGAAAAAAGCCAAGCCCTGTAACATACAGAACCCAGCTGATAGCAACCATCTGAACAGGTTTTAATGAATACTCAAGATTTAAAGGATTCTTACCTTCAAATTCGAGTTTTCAGACGACCTCTCGCTCCGGCAGCCAAATCTGTCGTAGGTCAGATTCTTGAATCTGACATCTCCATCTGCCACAACGCGTAAAGGAAACAGAAGCATTAAATATTCGTCGGATACAGGTATCCGAACTACACATTACCCAGTAACTGATTTTATTTCGCAACGCAAAGACAAAAAGGTCGTCTGAAAACCTTAAATCAGGTTTTCAGACGACCTTTCATTCTAGCAGACCGATTAGGTCAACCCATCAAACCTGTTTCAACTTCGCATCGGCATCGCGCAACGCGGTGCGCAGACCTTCCTCGATAACGGGATGGTAGAACGGCATATCCAGCATTTGCGGAACGGTCATCTTCATTTGATGCGCCCATGCCAACAGGTGCGCCAAATGTTCGGCGGCCGGGCCTAAGATTTCCGCGCCGATGAAGCGGCCGGTGGCTTTTTCGGCATACAGGCGCATATGACCTTTGTTTACCAGCATCACGCGGCTGCGGCCTTGGTTTTTAAACGATACTTCGCCAATGACAAATTCGTCGGGTTGGTATTGCGCGGCAACCTGCGCGTATTTCAAACCGACAAAGCCGATTTGCGGATTGGTGAACACCACTCCGATGGTGCTGCGGCGCAAACCGCCGCCGATATTCGGGTAGCGGCCCGCATTGTCGCCGGCAATCTTGCCTTGGTCGGCAGCTTCGTGCAGCAGAGGCAGTTGGTTGGACGCGTCGCCTGCGATGAAGATATGCGGAATGCTGGTCTGCATGGTCAGAGGATCGGCAACGGGTACGCCGCGCGCGTCTTTTTCGATATTGATGTTTTCCAAACCGATATTGTCAACGTTCGGACGGCGGCCTACGGCTGCCAGCATATATTCGGCAACAAATACGCCTTTTTCGCCGTCTTGCTCCCAATGAACTTCTACATTGCCGTCTGCGTCGAGTTTGACCTCGGTTTTAGCATCCAAATGCAGTTTCAATTCTTCGCCGAACACGGCTTTCGCCTCGTCTGAAACGACGGGGTCGGAAATGCCGCCAATGATGCCGCCCAAGCCGAAAATTTCAACTTTCACGCCCAAACGGTGCAATGCCTGACCCAGTTCCAAACCGATAACACCCGGCCCGAACACGGCAACGCTCTTAGGCAGCGTATCCCATGAGAAAACGTCGTCGTTGATAATCAAACGGTCGCCCAAAGACTGCCACTGCGGCAGGATAACGGGACGCGAGCCGGTAGCAATCACAAAGCTTTTTGCCGTGATTTGGGTATGGTCGTCGATTTGGACGGTATTCTCGTCAATAAATTTAGCCGAACCCATAATGCGTTTGTCGGCAGGCCACTCTTCCACATCGGCAACGACAAAGCCGACAAAACGGTCGCGCTCGGATTTGACGCGCTGCATCACTTCTTCGCCGTTGACGACGATGCTGTCTTTATCCAAATGCACGCCGAACGGGTCGGTGTGCAATGCGTGATGGCGCGCCTCTGCGGCGGCAATCAAGAGTTTGGAAGGCATACAGCCCACGCGCGCGCAGGTCGTGCCGAACACGTTGTTTTCAATCAGGTAAACATTATCCGAATGTAAACGGGCATTGCGAAACGCGCCCATGCCGGCAGTACCGCCGCCGATTACGACGACATCTGCTTGAATTTTTTTCATAATCTTTGTCCTTTTTTGTTGAGCGTCCGAAGCGGTATCAGCGTGAAGCGTATCAAGTTTTCAGACGACCTACTTAAAAACTATCGACAACATAAAATCAATAGCCATTTTAAAAATTTCGATTTAAAACAATAATCTCAAATTCTACTTGTAAATATAGAGCTATTCAGAACGACCGTGTAGCGTATCGTCTGAATAACTCTATTTTTCTGTTCAGACGGCTTTTTAAACCGTCTCAAGCACTAGGCAATTAGTTTTTAGCCAAGTAAGCTTCCAAATCTTCGCTGCCACCGATGTATTTGCCGCCGATGAAGACTTGAGGAGCAGTCATCTTGCCGGTAATGGCGCGAACGGAAGTAACAGTTGCATCTTTGCCCAATACGATTTCTTCGTAAGACAGACCTTTGTCTTGCAAAGCTTTTTTAGCTTTAGCGCAGAATTGGCAGCCGGGTTTGGTGAAGATGGCAACAGATTCTTGAGATTTCCAGTCAGGAGCGATGAATTTCAACATAGTGTCAGCGTCAGACACTTTGAAAGGATCACCCGGCTCTTCAGGCTCGATGAACATTTTTTCAACCACGCCGTCGTTAACCAGCATGGAGTAACGCCAAGAGCGTTTACCGAAGCCCAAGTCTTCTTTGCCGACCAGCATGCCCATGCCTTCGGTGAATTCGCCGTTGCCATCAGGAATCATGTAGATGTTGTCAGCTTCTTCTTCGGCAGCCCAAGCGTTCATCACGAAAGTATCGTTTACAGATACGCAGTAAATTGCGTCAACGCCGTTTTCTTTGAACGCGCCGAACAATTCGTTGTAGCGTGGCAGGTGGGAAGAAGAACAAGTCGGAGTAAATGCGCCGGGCAGAGAGAATACGACTACTTTTTTACCTTTGAACAAGTCATCAGTGGAAACATCTTTCCAAGTGTCGCCCACGCGGGTACGGAATACGACGGAAGGTACTTTTTGACCGGTACGATCTTGCAAAGCCATTTTGGATCTCCTTGAAATTTTAGGTTTAGGGAATGATACGAGTGAATGTGTGCATTCTAGCGCAGGGAGTTTGATTTGTATAATTTATAGTTCAAATAATATTAATTACTTGAAGCTATGAAACTCAACCTGCGAATGTTTCATATAAATAGAGGTCGTCTGAAAGAAAACAAGCCCCTGGCCTGGAATTATTTTTCGGAATCGTGTGCGTCGGACAATACGACTTCGCGGATGCTGCTTTCTACTTTGTCTTTCAACATAAAGCGGTCTTCGTCTTTGCCGGGGCGAATCGGGGCGGCAAAATCGATACGGATGCGTAGTTTTTTCATGGAAACGATGCGCCAAAGTGAGCGCACCAAATCGACTTGTGCATAAGACGGCACAGTCGTCCTTTTACCGGCATCATCATAATAGCGCAGCGTAACCGCCTGAACAGGCGCGTCGGCATCAATGGCGGATTGGAAGAGCGCGGCTTTGAACGGCAAAATATCCAAGCCCAAAGAAGTCCGCGCTTCGGGGAAAAAGCTGACATTCTGCCCAGCTTTCAACGCGGCGCAAATGGCTTGGTTAATCGGCTCGACATCGCGTCGGGAATTGCGGTTGATAAACACTGTGCCTGCGTTTTGCCCCATTTTGCCCAAAACCGGCCAGTCTTTGATTTCCTGCTTGGCGATAAAGCTGCTCGGATACACCGCACTCATGGCGAAAATATCCAGCCACGACACATGGTTTGCCGCCACCAAAACACCCTTCACATTATCCGCAGGTGGCGTGCCGATTTCCAATTCGATATCTAAGGCTTCCAGCGCGCCTTTGCCCAGAGTGATGACCGCATAATCGCGTTCGGCAGGATTGCCGGCATCGATACGGCGCAAATGTCTTCCGGTTCGGAACAGCCATCCCGCCAAGCGGAACAATCTGCCCAAACGGGTAAAAAACGGTGCTTTTTGTGAGTGCATAACTGTTTTTCTTTTCGTCTTAAATGTGTATCAAATCATAGTAATAACGTTTTCAGACGACCCAGATGACAAAGAGGTCGTCTGAAAACAGGTTCATAGATTATTTTTGGCAGTTCGGACAATAAAACGTCCCGCGCTGCCCCAAAACTTCCTTCTGCACCAAACCGCCGCAACGGACGCAGGGTTCGTTGTGCCTGCCGTACACCGTATATTCCTGCTGGAAATAGCCGCTTTTTCCGTCGCTGTTGACGAAGTCGCGCAACGTGCTACCGCCGGTTTCAATCGCGCGCTGCAATACCGATTTAATCGTTTCCACCAAGACGGCGCATTCTTTTTTCTTAACCTTGTCCGCAGGGCGGTGTGGCGAGATGCCCGATTTAAACAGGCTTTCGTTCGCATAAATATTGCCCACACCGACCACGACGGCATTGTCCATCAGAGCCAGCTTGACCGCGCGTTTTTGCGTTTTAAATTTTTGGTACAGATAATCGGAGGAGAAGTCGTCTGAAAGCGGCTCGGGGCCCAGTTTTTCAAGAAGCGGATGATGCTCGGCAATGCCTTCATACCACAAAATCGCGCCGAACTTACGCGGGTCGTGATAGCGCAATACCGTTCCGTCCGCAAACACAATGTCCACATGATCATGTTTATCAGGATGATCAATCCGCGCATCGCCGTCCGTAAAAATCCGTAAGCTGCCCGACATACCCAGATGGATCAATAAAATACCCGTTGCAAAACCAATAATCAGATATTTCGCCCGCCGACGACAACTCAACACCTCCTGCCCCGCCAAAAGCTCCGCCAACTGCGGATTGACCTGCCAGCGCAGCTTGGTTTGGCGCAACACGACATCCGCCACCTTTTTACCTTGAATATGCGGGCTGATACCGCGCAACGTCGTTTCTACCTCAGGCAATTCCGGCATTTTTCTTTATCCTCAAGCTAATACAGTCAACATCGACTTTTCAGACGACCTAAGATTCTACCGATGCCAACGCAGCCTGACAATTTGCAACCAATCAGCTTTACAGGCAGAAAGCAGCAAATTCAAGGCAGAATGACAAATATAGAAGAGGCTATATTTATGGAGTCAAACCTCTCGTTTTCAAATGTTCGGCCTCAAAAGGTCGTCTGAAAACAGTCATGCCGGTTTTACCCAACACCAAATTTCTCAATCCGAAATCCGCGCCGCGCCCAAAGCCACCGTCTGCGTTCCCAATATTTTTTCAAACTCCGGCAAGGGCGTTACCCCCGCCATACGCTTGACCAAAACCAAACCGTACACCGCCGCGCACTGCGGCCACCACCTGTCCCCCGCCTTCTCCATAAAACGCCAAAACCGCAGCCCCTTTTGCGAATTCACAGCAGGCAGGTACACCATAAACTTCCCGAATTCCACCTCAAAATCCAAATCCGCCAACCGCTGCTTCAAAGCCGGCAAAGTCAGGCAATGCTCCTTTTTAGGCAAGCGCGTTCCATCAAACCACCTGCTGAAAAACCACAAAGATTTCGGATTAAACCCCGTCAAAACCAATCGCCCTTCAGGTTTCAACACCCTGGACGCTTCATGCAGCACTTGCGTCAGCGCGGCAGTTTCATGACTGTGCGGCATCAGCAGCACATCAATAGAATGACTCTCCCAAGCCATGGCGTCCGCCGTCATCAATACATCGCGGGGCACGGCAACCACGTTTTCAGACGACCTCAACCATTGACCGCCTTGTTGGACAACGGCCTGTCCGTCAAAATATTGCAAATGCCGCTCAAAAAAAGCAGCTTCGTTCTGAGCAACATAACGCCCCATAGCCGTATCTTCAAACCATACATCCATAGTCGTTATCCTATTAACTGTTTCATGCGTTCATTTCTACTGTCCGATAGAAAAATACAATGCAATCGCCGTATTTATGCCACAGATTTTAACATTAAGACCCAAGCATATGTAAATTTCACCCCCTTTACCTTGACGGCTACATCTTCAAACAGTACCATCGGGTAGACTAAATTTAACCTTATATCATTGATAATTATTGATTCATCATGGCAAAACTGAAAACCATCGCACTTACCATTTCAAGTTTATCCGCAGCTTCCGGCGCAGCATACGCTCAAAATGCCACACCAGATCAAGTAGGTATGGCAATGATGCGCCTCAATTCCTCTCTTTTGGATCAAGCCAAAGCGCAAACTTTCGGAACGGGCAGCCTTTGGGCATCGTTGCGCAAGGATTTCCGTATGAACGAGGTCAATTCCGAACTTGTTCGCCGCCATGAGAGCAAATTCGCTGCCAATAGTGCCTACTTCGACCGCACCATTACCCGCAGCAAACCCTATATGTACCATATTGCCAACGAAGTCAGAAAACGCAATATGCCTGCCGAAATCGCATTGCTGCCGTTTATCGAAAGCGCATTCGTTACCAAAGCGAAATCACATGTCGGCGCATCCGGTCTGTGGCAGTTTATGCCTGCAACGGGTCGCCACTACGGCTTGGAAAAAACCCCTTTGTATGATGGCCGTCACGATGTTTACGCAGCAACTGACGCAGCATTGAATTACCTGCAATACCTGCACGGATTATTCGGCGACTGGTCCCTTGCACTGGCTGCCTACAACTGGGGCGAAGGTAATGTCGGCCGTGCCGTCAATCGGGCGCGCGCGCAAGGTTTGGAGCCGATTTACGAAAATCTGCGCATGCCTGACGAAACACGGAATTACGTTCCCAAACTCTTGGCCGTACGCAATATCGTTGCCAACCCGCAAACTTTCGGCATGAATATCACCGAAATCAACAATCAGCCGTATTTCAAATCCCTGAGCATCGACAAGCCGATTGACAACAGCACTATCGCCCGCTTCGCCAACATCAGCGAAAGCGAATTGCTGACACTCAATCCGGGATTCAATGCGCCTGTATTCATCCCAAAAAACAATCGCCGCCTGTTGCTGCCTGTTGATTCTGTGGCTTCTTTCGAGAAAAACTACCGAAACGCAAATCCCGATACTTTGTTGTCTTGGAACGTATACACATCCCGAAACAATACCAGCTTGAACGCCATCGCAGCAGAAACCGGTATGAGCGTTGCCGAAATCAAACGACTGAATGGCTTGGGAAATAACTCCCTGTCTTCCGACCGCAGTATTTTGGTAGCCAAGAATAAAGCAGCAAATTCGGCGACACCTGATACACTCTCATTCATCGATGTTGATAACAGACCGGATACTTACCGTTCCAATATGCCGGAAATGGCACCTATTAAAACGGCAAAAGCAAATATTCCTACAATGGATTTTGCCAATATTAAACCCGTTGCGGCAGTACCAACAGATTATGTAGCCCTTGGCAAAAAAGCAGTATCCGAAACTGCTGTCGCTCAATCAGCTCCTGTTGGCGGAGAAAGCAAAATTGCCTCTGCAACTCCTACTACCGTTGCCAAAGCAGACATCGCAACCACACCTGAAACCACTGTTCAAACCAACTCTTCAGCAGATTTGGCATCGGCAAATGTCAAAGAAGAGCGTATTCCTGAAGTATTTGCCCAATTGTCTCAAGCTGAAAGCAAGCCTGCCGTTGTCGAGCAAACTGCCGCAAATACAACTACTGAGTTGACTACTGCTCAAGCTGCTCCGACGCAAGCTGCTGAAACAGCCGATGAACTGATGGCGTTGGTAGATTCAAATCTTCGTACTCAAACTGAAAATGTAGCAGTCGCACAAGCCGCCAGCGAACACAATATTGCATCCGACGCAGTCAAAGCGCGTAGCGAGCGTATTGCCGCCAATACCGCCAAACAACAAAGCCGCACTGAGGCGCGTTTGGCCCGTGCGGGTAATCAGCAGCAATCTCAAACCGCAGGTGCGGGCATGCACCGTGTAGCCGATGGCGATACGCTGTTTAATATCTCTCGTCGTTACAATTTGAGCGTTGCTGACTTGATTATTGCCAACAACATCAAAGGCAATAACATCCGTAAAGGTCAGCTGTTGCGTGTGACCGCAGCGCCCGCCAAAACCCGAAACAGCATCCGAAACGTTTCTTATACCGTTCGCAGAGGCGATACTTTGAATACCATCGCCAACCGATTCAACGTAGATGTAAACGATATCCGCCGCTGGAATCGAAATACCAATGGCGTGACACCCGGTCAACGTTTGAAATTAATCGGCAGTTAAGATTACTCTTCATGAAAAAGTCGTCTGAAATTTTCAGACGACTTTTTATTTGCCATCAAATTCAATTTTCCCCACATCATCACTACGCCTCCTTAAAGAGAAAGTTTATAGTGAATCTAGTGGATTAAAATTGCAATGATACGGCGTTGCCTCGCCTTGCCCCACTATCTGTACTGTATCTGCGGCTTCCGCCTTGTCCTGATTTAAATTTAATCCACTATAACGTTTCATCCCAATACTAAATTAAAAAGGTCGTCTGAAATCCGTTTTCAGACGACCTTTTGCTTAAATCAAACCTTCCAGTTTTGGGTTTCCCTCTTTCGGAATCGGGCGTTTGTTACCTTCACTATCAATGGCGACATAAGTGAAGACAGCCTCTGTCACGAGTTGACGATCCTCAGTAAGATGATCGTTCATCAATGTTTTTACCCAAACCTCGATTTTCAGTTGCAACGAAGTATTACCCACGCTCACGCAGCGGCCGTAGCAACAGACGACATTCCCCACTTTCACAGGACGGATGAAATTCATTTCCTGAACAGCTACGGTAACAATACGGCCTTGTGCAATTTCCGCCGCCAAAATACCGCCGCCCAAATCCATTTGCGACATAATCCAACCGCCGAAAATATCTTGATTGGGATTAGTGTCGCGCGGCATGGCAACGGTGCGCAGCAAAAGCTCGCCTTGTGGTTTAGTGTGTTGTTTTTCATTTTGCGTCATGGGAAATATCCTTTTTAGAGGTGCAGCTTTCGTGTGAAGTTGAGAAACCGATTGAAGCAGTGTGGGATGATTGCCTGCGATAACAAGGTCGTCTGAAAACTTCTATACGGTTTTCAGACGACCTTGAACCCATATTCTGAGCCAACGCTATTTCTAACGTTCTGCCAATTTCAAATAAACGCCGGCAACGTCTTGCTCTCCGTAACCTGCTGTTACCGCTTGACGGTAATTTTCAGCAACGGTTTCGACGGCAGGCAGCGGCTTACCGGCTTGCTCCAGCTCTTTGACCGCCAGATTAAGGTCTTTGGAAGCGTGTTTGAGTGCGAAGGCAGGTGGGAATTCACGGTTTGCCCACAGCGATTTTTTGGTTTGAAACATAGGCGAATCCATAGCGGAATTACCGATGGCTTCGATGATGGTATCAGTATCGACACCAAACTGTTGAGCCATCAGCATAGCCTCGCTGTATGCTTCGCCGAAAATACCCAGCAGGGAGTTGAGCACGAGTTTTGCACCCGAACCTTTCCCTACCCCGCCGAAATGGAAAGTTTGTTTGCCGACAATGGAAAACACTTTTTGCAGAGGCATTAAAACACTTTCTTCTCCGCCAAACAAAATCAGCAACGTACCGTTGGTAGCAGGACCGACCGAACCAGAAACAGGCGCTTCTGCAAACTGACCGCCCGCAGCTTCGACCAATTCTTTAACGGCAAGATTTTCAGAAGGAGCAATAGTGCTCATATTGACAATGATTTTGCCCGCAAGCTCCTTGCGAACCTCTTCACTCAAAATATCGCGCACAGCCGCGAAGTCGGAAACCATCAGAAAAATAACGGGATAAGCGCGGATAAGATCGATGGTGCTTGCGTACACTTTCGCGCCTTTATTGGCAAGGTCGGCGGTTTTATCGGGCGAACGGTTATAAACACCGACTTCGATACCGGCGTTCAAAAGCCGCGTTACCATCGGATTACCCATTTGACCCAAGCCTATCCAGCCGATTTGCGTGTATTCGTTTGTTGCCATTGTGTTTGCTCCTTTGTTTGTCTTGCCGTGCAATCATATAGGTTTACAGGTCGTCTGAAAAGTTTTTCAGAGGGTTGGATAAAGTATGTATAGTGGATTAACTCTAAATCAGGACAAGGCGACGAAGCCGCAGACAGTACAGATAGTACGGAACCGATTCACTTGGTACTTCAGCACCTTAGAGAATCGTTCTCTTTGAGCTAAGGCGAGGCAACGCCGTACCGGTTTAAAGTTAATCCACTATATATTGATATGAACGAAATCGCCTTTCATTTGTTGAGGCATATGCGGCTGTTTTTCATATTCACGCTACCGATTAACCACGCTTAATACAAAAAGGTCGTCTGAAAACCCGAAATATCGTTTTCAGACGACCTTTTACAATCAACCCATTATGCGAACGGATGATGCAAAACGATGGTTTCTTCGCGGTCGGGGCCGGTAGAGACGATGGCTACCGGTGCGCCGCAGACTTCTTCGATGCGTTTCAAATATGCTTTGGCATTGGCAGGCAATGCGTCATAGCTTTTCACGCCGACAGTCGATTCGCTCCAGCCGGGCATGGTTTCGTAAATCGGCTTGCAGGTTTCTACCGCGTCCGAACCGCAAGGCAGGATGTCGGTTTTGCTACCGTCGGGTAATTCGTAGCCGACGCAGATATTGATGGTTTCAATGCCGTCCATCACGTCCAGTTTGGTGATACACATACCGGAGATGCCGTTGACTTGGATGGAGCGTTTCAACGCGGCGGCATCAAACCAACCGCAGCGGCGTGCGCGGCCGGTTACGGAGCCGAATTCGTGTCCGCGTTCTGCCAAACCTGCTCCTACTTCGTCAAACAATTCAGTCGGGAACGGGCCTGAACCGACGCGCGTGGTATAGGCTTTGACGATGCCCAAAACATAATCCAGCATTTGAGGACCTACGCCCGCGCCTGCGGAAGCGGCTCCTGCGAGGCAGTTGGACGAGGTAACGAAGGGGTAAGTGCCGTAATCGATGTCCAACAGCGTGCCTTGCGCGCCTTCAAACAGCAGTTTTTCGCCGTTTTTGTTTTTCTCGTTCAACACGCGGGATACGTCGGTAATCATAGGCGTAATGCGCGGCGCAACTTTTTCGATAACCGCCATCACGTCTTCCGCTTTAACCGGATCGGCATTGTGCAGATGTTGCAGTTGGACATTGTAATAGGCAAGGACGGCATCCAGTTTTTCACGCAGTTTTTCAGGATGCAGCAAATCGACGACGCGGATGGCGCGGCGTGCCACTTTGTCTTCGTAGGCTGGGCCGATACCGCGGCCGGTCGTACCGATTTTGCCTTTGCCGCGCGATGCTTCGCGGGCTTGGTCAAGCGCGATGTGGTAAGGCAGGATCAGCGGGCAGGTCGGCGCGATTTTCAGACGACCTTCGACGTTTTTCACACCTGCTGCGTTCAGCTCGTCGATTTCGCCCAATAATGCTTCGGGGGAAACGACAACGCCGGAACCGATGAAGCAATCCAAGTTTTCATGCAGGATGCCGCTCGGAATCAGGCGCAAAATGGTTTTCTTGCCGCCGACGACCAAAGTATGACCCGCATTGTGGCCGCCTTGGAAACGCACGACACCGCTGGTTTCTTCCGCCAGCCAGTCGACGATTTTACCTTTGCCTTCATCGCCCCACTGGGCGCCGATTACTACAACATTTTTAGCCATAGCCATATAACCTATTAATATTAAAAAATTATCGTGAATCAACTTCAAACCAAGACGGCTTTGCGCCCTGCCCTGATTTGCCTTTAATCTGCTATGAATGGGTATTTAAATTTTCTCAACCTGCCAAACGCCGTCCGACTTTTTCAGACGACCTGCAACCTCTTCCGAAGCGTTGTGTCCGATACCGTAGTCGACAACGACACACTGCCCTTGTTCACGCAGGACTTCAACTGCTTCGCGAGCCGCTTCGGCATCTTCCGCATCGACCAAGACGACGGGCTGCCGCTCAATGGCGGGCAAACGTCCGATAAAGCTGCGCAAGTCAAAACTGAATCCCGTTGCCGGACGCGCACGGCCGAAATATTCGCCCAATCCGTCATAACGCCCGCCCCGTGCGACCGCGTCATGGAAATTGGAACCGTATGCCGCATACAGCAAGCCGGTGTGATAATTGTCGACGCGCAGTTCGGATAAGTCGATATGGACTTTCTGATTCGGAAATGCGTCGCACACTGCCTGCAATTCGTCCAACGCGCTGCCGACTGCCGACAGATCAGGCAATCGTTCGCGCGCGGCGGACAACACTTCCCGTCCGCCATACAGACGCGGCAGCAGCGAAAATGCTTTTGCCCACATGCCGTCCAGCTTCCAAGCCTTAACCTGCGCTTCGACCGCTTCGGTATCTTTATCCTGCATCAACGCAAGCAGCGTTGCGGACTGCTCCGCATCCAAATGCGCCGCATCGGACAAAGCGCGGAATACGCCGATATGACCCAGCGACAGCAAAACCTCGCCTATATCGGCAAGCTTCATGCTTTTGAGCATCAGGTCAATCAGTTCGATATCCGCCCGGATGTCGGCGAAACCATACATCTCCGCTCCCGCCTGCAAAGGTTCTCGCATATTGAGCAAACCTTCCGGCCGCGCGTGCAACACAGGACCTGCGTAACACAATCGGTTAATCCCTTGATTGGCGGACAAAAGATGCGCATCGATACGCGCCACTTGCGGCGTAATGTCGGCGCGGATACCCAACTGCCGACCGCTCAGCTGATCGACCACCAAAATGGTTTTCAAAGACAAACCCGCGTCAATGTGCGTCAGCAGGGAATGGCTGTATTCCATCAGCGGAGGCTGTACCAGCTCGTAACCGTGCACTCGGAACAAAGTCAACAACTGCTCTCGCGCGCTTTCCAACTGTCGGGCGTTGGTCGGCAACACATCGGCAACATGTTCGGGAAGCTGCCAAGATTGCATGGGAATCTACCTTCTATCTGTTTTTGTAAACGCAAAGGGCTGCTTGAATTTAAAACCAGACGGACACACAGCCCGCTTCTCGAAATACGCCGCGCAAACGATGCAGCGTTTCCAACAAATCTGATTTTAAATTCAAACAGCCCCTGAATGACGGCTTTAAACCGCCGAGTTATTAAAAGCAGACTTTACCATACAAAACAGTTTTGTGCAGCCTGTTTTCATACTGGACAGCCCCTGACTTTGGCGCAAATGGGATTTTGCATACGGGAAATAACATGTTTAAGAAGCATCTCAAGCAACTGGGGTATTTGCAGAAAAGGTGTTGCTTGTTATTCCTCAACACCCCATCAACTCCATACTTGATTTAGCTTAAAGGTCGTCTGAAAACCCATTTCAGACGACCTTCAAAGTCTCTCCACCGGCCTCACCGTATTTCTTTGGCTGCCTCTTGCTCCGCTTTGTAACGGCGCAGATAGGCAAGCGCGGCGGCTTTTTCTTCTTCGTTGCCATATTTGACATCGCGTTGGGCGCGGCGCAATTCGGCGCGCTCTTTGGCCTCTTCGATTTGTCGGTTTTTGAATGCTTCGCGGTTGTCGGACGCAACCAGCTTGTCTTGTTGGGATTGGGCTTTCGCCATGGCTTTGGCAATCAAATCCATGGGATTGAAGGCAGGTTTGGCGGCAGCTTGGGTTTCGGCTTGAATTTGCGCCTGTTTGGCTTTAACGGCGGCTTCGCGCTCGGCAAGCATGGCTTTGCGTTCCGCCTCGTCGCGCGCTTTGCGTTCGGTGTGCCAATCAAAGCGGCTTTGCGCGTGTTCGGCAGCGGCGAAACGCGCTTCGGAAGAACGGCTCAGGCTGCGCGCGGCGGGGAGGTATTCCTGTTTGGAAGGTATCATGTCGATACAGTCCACCGGACAAGGCGGAAGGCAGAGTCCGCAGCCTGTGCATTCGTCGCTGATGACAGTGTGCATAAACTTGCTTGCACCCATAATCGCATCGACAGGGCAAGCACGGATGCAGGCGGTACAGCCGATACAGGCGGCTTCGTCTATCAAGGCGACGGCTTTGGGCTGCGTTTTGACCGGCGCAACGCGCGGCTTGCCCAATAAGGCGGCAATATCGACCATCACCGTTTCTCCACCGGGAGCGCACAAATTAACAGGCGCATCCTCGTGCAACAAAGCTTGTGCATAAGGCAGACAGCCTTGATAGCCGCATTCTCGGCACTGGGTTTGCGGCAGCAGGCGGTTGATGGCTTGAAGGTCGGTCGGCATGGCGGATAGAGTCAAAATCGAAAGCGTGTATTTTATCGGGAAACGGAATGCAGGGAAACCAAGACCAAAATAAATAAGGTCGTCTGAAAACTTCAAAATAAAGGTTTTCAGACGACCTCTTCTATTTTCTGACTATCCGTACCGCTTCATTAGAACTTATGAACCATGCCCAAAGAAACGGCTTTTTGTTCAACAGAACCTGTTTGAGTCGGCGTCAGGCGGGTTTTGCTGCCCAGTTTCATATAGCCGGCATGAGCAAGCATCGAAGTGCGTTTGCTGAATTTGTAGGAGGTACCAACTACAACTTGGTCGAACTTATCGACCAGTTTCTCGCCACTGTTCACACCTTTTGCCGCCCAGCCGTGGGCGTAAGTGAGGCGCGGGGTCAGGTTGCCGAAGGTATAACCCACGGTAACGGCTGCATCGGCGACTTTGACGGCTTCATTTTTACCGGCATCGGCAGTAATGTCAGTGCCTTTGTACGTATTGAAATCATCGGTAAAGTAACCCAGATATTTATTTGCGCTTTCATGGCCTTTGGTATATTGCGCACCTACGCCGACAAACAGGTTGTTTTTGTCGTAGTAACTCTCGATTTTAGCGATTTGCGCGGCTTTGGTTTTACCGTTCTTGTCGGTGTATGCACCTTTGTAATGGCCGTAGGCAAGATTGGTGGTGAAACCGCTGTTTTCATAAGTCAAACCGGCGGTATATTGCTCTTTGCTGGGTTGTTCGTGCTTATATTTGTCGTCCGGATTGCGGTTGTCGCGCGGCGCGTAGGACGCATTGAACTTGAACCCGCCAAATGAAGAACTGTCGTAACGCACGGATGTGGTGCGCACACCGGTGCGGGTGTTGATGCCCAAACCCATCGCGTTGGTTTTATACAACCACGGATCGATGGTATCCATCTCGTTGAGCATATTGTTCATATTGCCGACGCGGACCTTACCGAACTTGCCTTCCAAGCCGATGAAGGAATCGCGGTTGCCGAAACGCTGGCTGTTGGATTCGCCTAAAATGGAAGTGCGCTGTTCAATTTGCCAGATGGCTTTGAGGTCGTCTGAAAGTTTCTCATTGCCTTTGAAGCCGATGCGCGAGGTATTGTCATTGATACGGGTTGCGGTCGCGCTTTTTTCCGTACCTTCGCTACCCTTGATTTTCACCTGTCCGGAGGTGATGGTGCTTTTGACTTGTCCGTACAGGACAACTTCGGCGGATGCTGCAAAAGGTAGGGCTGCTGCGGTTAAAGTAATCAATATTTTCTTCATGAGTCCTCCTTGAAATTTAAAATTGAGTAAAAATACCAAACTCAATCATAATGATTTATGGATTATTAGACAACTCTTTTTATCTTGAGAAAAATTATTATTTATTTCAAATATAATTTGCATTTCAACAACACGAAATCGTAGGAATCTTTAATATTCATCCTTTCTGCAATTTTGTTGGCACAATCCCTATTTTTCCCTTGCCTCAAGATTGAAAATAAGGCAAGTGCAACTTTTTTCAGACGACCTTTTCGGGTCGTCTGAATATTTTTTTGTTTATGAAGAAAACCATAGCGGAAAGCAATGAAAAAACGAAGAAATTTTCCCGTCTAACCTATTGCGCCGACAGGGATTTTGCCGTTTAATGCGAACCTGCTGAATCAAGGGCCCGAGGCATATGCCGGCCGCCCCCACAGTTAACCTTTTGTATGCGGACAGTTTGCGCTTGACTGACTGCCGCCGCTGCAACAATCCCCCCTTCCACAAAAGGACTGTACCCATGAAAAAAATTTCAATGGCGGCGGCACTCATCGGCCTCGTCTTGACTGCATGTAGCGGCGGCCAACAAACCGCCGCAGAATCTTCCGCACCTTCTTCCTATACCGCCTCCGACAAGCTCAATATCTACAACTGGTCGGACTACGTCGATCCCGCCACGCTTGAAGCGTTCGAAAAAAATACGCATATCAACGTCCGCTACGACTACTACGACAGCAACGAAGCCCTCGAAGCCAAGCTTTTGACCGGCAAATCCGGTTACGACCTCGTTGCCCCGTCCATTGCCAACGTCGGACGCCAAATCAAAGCCGGCGCGTACCAAAAAATCGACAAAAGCCAAATCCCGAACTACGCCAATATCGATGCCGACTTACTTGCCATGATGGCAAAAGTCGACCCGGGCAACCAATACGCCGTCCCTTATTTCTGGGGCATCAACACGCTCGCCATCAACAAAAAACTGGTCCAAAAAGCCTTGGGAACGGAGCAGCTGCCCGAAAACGAATGGGATTTGGTGTTCAATCCCGAATACACCAAAAAGCTGAAATCCTGCGGCATCAGCTATTTTGACAGCGCCATCGAACAAATCCCGCTTGCGCTGCATTATTTAGGCAAAGACCCGAATACCGAAAACCCTGACGACATCAAAGCCGCCGTCAACATGATGAAAAAAGTGCGTCCCGACATCAAACGCTTCACTTCGTCAGGCTATATTGACGATATGGCGGCGGGCAACCTTTGCGTTTCAGTCGGTTACGGCGGCGATTTAAACATCGCCAAAACACGCGCGCAAGAAGCGAAGAACGGCGTCGAAATCGAAGTGTTAGCACCCAAAAGCGGCGTCGGCATCTGGGTGGATTCCCTGATGATTCCGCGCGATGCCCAAAACACCGCCAATGCGCATAAATACATCAACCACACGCTCGATCCCGAAGTCGCGGCACAAAACGGCAATTTCGTTACCTACGCCCCCGCCAGCCGCCCTGCCCGCGCATTGATGGACGCAAAATATACCGGCGATGCGTCTATCTTCCCGACCAAGGAATTGATGGATAAAAGTTTCATCGTATCGCCCAAATCAACAGATGCAAGCCGCCTGAGCGTCCGCCTGTGGCAATCGCTGAAAGCAGGCAAATAGCCGTTTGATGCGTTGGAAATATAAGGTCGTCTGAAAATCAAATTTGGTTTTCAGACGACCTTTTTTACTGCTATCGAACGAATTTAAAGATTATTCAATAAACCTCAACTTGAAAAACAAATCAGTGCCGCATTACCTGCGCTATGTACAGATTGCGATTGCCCTATATCAAAAACATATTAATACACCACAAAACCCAAGATTATTTAATTACCCGGTTTTCTATTCCATTAGCAACAAAAATAGAGCCATACCCATATAATCACAAAGTATTACTTACCGTTAAAACCAGGTTTTAAGATTTGTAAATTTGACATAGGTCAAATTATTGCAAATAATGGATTCATATAATGTTAATGTTTAGAGTATCGAATAATCGGGAACAGCCATGTCCTGCCTAAAAACGAAACACACATCAGGCATCTTGAATACGATGCTGGCAATGTTTGCCGTATTTGTCCTATTGTTTTCGACACTGCCCGCTTACGCCGAGCGTTTGCCTGACTTTTTGTCAAAAGTCCAGCCTTCGGAAATTTTTCCGGGTGCAGACCGTTATGGCAAGCCTGAAGGCAAGCCTATGGTTGCCCGTGTTTATAAGGGCGACGAGCAGTTGGGTTTGGTGTATATCACGACGGACGTGGTCAATACACGCGGCTATTCGAGCAAACCGATTGATACGATGATGGCTTTGGCCAACGACGGAACGATCGCCGGTGCGAAGCTGGTCGATCACCATGAGCCGATTATGCTTATTGGTATCCCGCAATCGCGTGTGGATAAATTCATCAATAAGTATATCGGTTTGAATTTTATTAAAAATCCACCTACTCCGGGCGTTGCCCCCGGGGATATCATCAGTGGCGCGACCGTTACACTGATGGTGATTAACGACAGTATCCAGCGTTCGTTCAAAGTTGTTGCCGGCAAATATGGTTTGGGCACTGACAAAGCCGTTCAGACGACCTCCGCCAATGCTGCGGATACGCAACAGGCTGCCGCTCCTGCGGCTCAAACCCGGCCTCGCCGCGCTGTCAATCCTGACAAACAGGACATCCAATCTTGGAATGCGCTGCTGGAACAAAAAGCCATCGGCCATCTGCACATTACTGTTGATGAAATTAACAAGCTGTTTGAAAAAGGCGGCAAAGCAGGTGTTGCCGAACACGCCGAACAAGGTGCAGGCGACGATACCTTTATCGATTTGTACACTGCCGTAGTCAGCCAGCCTTCCATCGGCAAAAGCCTGTTGGGCGAAGAAGGTTGGAAAAACCTGCAAAACCGTCTGCAACCCGGTCAACAAGCTGTCTTGGTTGCCGGTGAAGGCCGTTATTCTTGGAAAGGTTCGGGCTATGTCCGCGGCGGTATTTTCGACCGTATCGAGATGATTCAAGGCGAAAACAGCTTCCGCTTTACCGACGCGCAACACGAACGCTTGGTTGATTTGGCAGCCGAAGGCGCGCCCCACTTTAAAGAAGTATCTTGGTTTACGATTCCCGAAGGTGTGGAATTCGATGCTGCCGAACCGTGGCGTTTGCAGTTGATGGTTCAACGCGTACTGAGCGTAAACGACAAAGCATTCGTAACCGCCGATTTGGATTACGAGCTGCCTCAAGGTTACTATGTCGATGACCCGAAAGCACCGCCCGTCGAAATCAGCGCGCCAATCGAACCGGCAGCCGCTCCTGCCGCCGAACAAGCCTCAGACACTAAAGGCATAGCCGAAGAAGCCTCTGAAGCCTCTTCAAACGACGGTGCATCCAACCAACTCTGGAAACAGGTGTGGAAAGCGAAACAGGGACAAATCGCCGTAGTCGGCATCGCATTGACCATCCTGCTTTTGGTCTTCCTGTTCCAAGACTGGATTGTCCGCTATGAGAAATGGTACGACCGCTTCCGCCTGGTATTCCTGACATTTACTCTGTTCTATATCGGCTGGTACGCTCAGGCGCAACTGTCGGTCGTCAATACGCTGACGCTGTTCTCCGCCATCCTGACCGAATTCCGTTGGGACTTCTTCCTGATGGATCCGATTGTATTCATCCTGTGGCTGTTTACCGCCGCAACCATGCTGCTGTGGAACCGCGGTACATTCTGCGGCTGGCTCTGCCCCTTCGGTTCGCTGCAAGAGCTGACCAACCGTATCGCCAAAAAATTGGGCGTGAAACAGATTACCGTGCCGCACCTGCTGCACACGCGCCTGACTGCGATTAAATACGTCATTTTCTTCGCACTGTTGGCAATTTCCCTGTACGATTTGGGTACGGCGGAAAAATTCGCAGAAGTAGAACCCTTTAAAACAGCGATTATTTTGAAATTCGTCCGCGAATGGTGGTTTGTCGCGTTTGCCGTTACCCTTTTGGTTGCCGGCCTGTTTATCGAACGCTTCTTCTGTCGCTATCTGTGCCCATTGGGCGCGGGCATCGCCCTACCCGGCCGCTTCCGCGTATTCGACTGGCTTCGCCGCTACAAAATGTGCGGCAACCCTTGCCAAATCTGTACGCACGAATGCCCCGTTCAGGCGATTGCACCGGAAGGCGACATCCATCCGAACGAATGTATCCAGTGCCTGCACTGCCAAGTCATGTATCACCATGACACACGTTGCCCGCAAGTTGTGGCAACCAACAAGAAAAAACAAAAACAGGCGGCGGCAAAAGCCGACCCCGAAACCGCATCTGCAAAACAGCAGCCTGGGGAGCAGGTTGTGCAGTTTGTGAAAAAAGAAACCGCCCCTAAAGCCGGCGAATAATCTGAAACCCTAAAGAAATACCGGGTCAACCGTACCCACACTTATAAACATAAATACGTTTTTTCAATCGGCAGGTCGTCTGAAAACGCCGGCTGCCGAATTTTATCCAAGGAGTGTTGTATGTCAGACGAAAAATTAGAACAAAACGGCTTAAGCCGTCGTTCATTCTTAGGTACTGCCGCCGTTTCAGGCGCAGGTATTGCCGGCGCCGGTCTGTTGGGTTTGGCGGGCTGTTCCAAAGAGGGTGGCGATAAAGCCGCCGCTTCAGGTGCTGCGCCTGCCGCCAAAACCGAGTCTCATGCCTCTGCCGAACCGGGCAAACAGACTTCCGAAGTCGGTCCGGGCGAACTCGACCAATACTACGGCTTCCTCTCCGGCGGCCAATCGGGCGAAATGCGCTTGATCGGCGTACCTTCCATGCGCGAACTGATGCGTATCCCCGTGTTCAACATGGACAGCGCGACCGGTTGGGGCCGTACCAACGAGAGCCTGCGTATTTTGAATGAAAAAAATACGCCGGAAACCAACCAGTTCCTGAAAGACAGCGGCCTGCGCTGCTACCCTAACGGCGACTTGCACCACCCTCACTTGTCGTTTACCGACCAGACTTACGACGGTCGCTACGCGTATGCCAACGACAAAGCAAACAACCGCGTTTGCCGCGTCCGCCTGGACTTCATGAAAACCGACAAAATCACCGAAATCCCTAACGTTTCCGGTGTACACGGTCTGCGTCCGCAACGTTATCCGAAAACCGGCTACGTCTTTGCCAACGGCGAACACATCGTACCGGTAAGCGGTGTGGGTACTTGGAACGACGCCAAAACTTGGAATGCCGTTTATACCGCCATTGACGGCGAAACCATGGACATCGCATGGCAAGTATTGGTGGATGGCAACTTGGACAACGGCGATGCCGACTACCAAGGCAAATACTCCTTCTCCACCTGCTACAACTCCGAACGCGCCCTGACCGTACAAGGTGCTTCTTCCAACGAGCAAGACTGGTGCGTAGTCTTCAATCTTGCCGCCATCGAAGAAGGCATCAAAAAAGGCGACTTCAAAGAAGTCAACGGCGTGAAAATGCTGGACGGCCGCGCAGAAGCCAATTCCCCTTACACCCGCTACATCCCCGTGCCGAACTCTCCGCACGGCTGTAACGCTTCCCCTGACGGCAAATACATCATGCTCAACGGTAAACTGTCTCCGACCGTTACCGTATTGGACGTCAGCAAACTGGACGATTTGTTCGCCGGCAAAATCAAAGAGCGCGACGTGGTTGTCGCCGAACCCCAACTGGGTCTCGGTCCTTTACACACCGCGTTTGACGGCCGCGGCAACGCCTACACCACGCTGTTTATCGACAGCCAAATGGTTAAATGGAACATCGACGACGCCATCAAAGCCTACAAAGGCGAAAAAGTGGATCCGATCAAACAAAAACTCGACGTCCACTACCAACCCGGCCACAACCATACGACCATGGGCGAAACCAAGGAAGCCGACGGCAAATGGCTGGTATCTTTGAACAAATTCTCCAAAGACCGCTTCCTCAACGCCGGCCCGCTGAAACCGGAATGCGACCAGTTGATCGACATTTCCGGCGACGAAATGCGCCTGGTACACGACAACCCGACCTTTGCCGAACCGCATGACCTGTGTCTGGTTGCCGCTTCCAAAGTCAACCCGAAAAAAACCTGGGACCGCAAAGACCCATGGTTCTGGCAAGACGCTGTGGAACAGGCGAAAAAAGACGGTGTCGAGCTGGAAAAAGCCGCCAAAGTCATCCGCGAGGGCAACAAAGTCCGCGTATACATGACTGCCGTTGCGCCTGCGTACAGCATCCCGCAATTCGAAGTCAACCAAGGCGACGAAGTAACCGTATATGTGACCAACGTCGAAACCATCGAAGACTTGACCCACGGCTTCACTTTGGAAGGCTACGGCATCGCCATGGAAATCGGCCCGCAAGCTACCCAATCGGTAACCTTCAAAGCCGTCCGTCCGGGCGTACACTGGTACTACTGCCAATGGTTCTGCCACGCCCTGCACATGGAAATGTCCGGTCAAATGATCGTTAAACCCCGATAATCGGGTTTGACGGTTTATCACTGACTTAACGGAAAGGTCGTCTGAAAAAACTTTCAGGTCTTAGCGAAACCCGCTGCCCTCGTTTTCAGACGACCTTTTATAGCAGAACCGTTTGGACGCAACAGACTGTTCCGCTATAAAACAAAAACACGGCCCTCACAGGCAGGCATCACCGTGCCGACGCACACCGCACGAATCAGAGGAACTCCATGCACACACCCCAATTCAAAACATGGCGACGCGCTGTCCTGACATTTATGTTCGGCGGCATGATTCAGACGACCTTTGCAGCCACCATCGACGTTTCCCCGAACGACAACCTCCCCGAAGTCATCGCGCGCGCGCAGGCAGGCGATACGCTCAAGCTCGCCTCCGGCACTTACAAAACCAAACTGCTTATCGACAAACCCATCACCATCGAAGGCCCTGCCGACCGCTCCGCCAAAATCGAAGGCGATCGCACCGGCCGCACCATTGCCGTCATCGCCCCCGACGTTACCCTGCGCAACCTCACCGTCACCCGTTCCGGTATGAGCCTGCCCGCCATGGATGCCGGCATCTACCTCGAAGAAACCGCCCCCCGCGCCTTAATCGAACACAACAACATCCTCGACAACTCCGTCGGCGTGTATATCCACGGTTCTGCCGATTCCATGGTGCGCGAGAACAAAATCGTCGGCGACTCCACCCTGCGCGTCAACGAACGCGGCAACGGTGTAACCGTCTGGAACGCACCCGGCGCGCAAGTTGTCAGTAACGACATTTCCAAAGGCCGCGACGGCATTTTCTCCAACACCAGCAAAAACAACACCTATAAAAACAACCGCTTCAGCGACCTGCGTTTCGCCGTCCACTACATGTACACCAACGACAGCGAAGTCAGCGGCAACATTTCCGTCGGCAACAACATGGGCTACGTTTTGATGTTTTCCGACCGCCTCAACGTGTACGGCAACATCGCCGTCGGCAGCCGCGACCAAGGCATCATGCTCAACTACGTCAACTATTCCGACATCCACGACAACATCATCAACAAAGCCGGCAAATGCGTTTTCGCCTACAACGCCAACTACAACAAAATCGTCGCCAACCATTTTGAAAACTGCCAAATCGGCATCCACTTCACCGCCGCCATCGAAGGCACCACCCTTTCCGACAACGCCTTCATCAACAACGAAAGCCAAGTCAAATACGTCAGCACACGTTTTCTTGACTGGGGCGAAGGCGGACGCGGCAACTACTGGAGCGACAACAGCGCATTCGACCTCGACGGCGACGGCTTCGGCGACAGCGCGTACCGTCCCAACGGCATCATCGACCAAATCATCTGGCGTGCGCCCGTTTCCCGCCTCCTGATGAACAGCCCCGCCATCAGCATCGTCAAATGGGCGCAATCGCAGTTCCCCGCCATCCTCCCCGGCGGCGTGATCGACAGCAAACCGCTGATGAAGGCGGGCAGCAACAAAACCACCACTAAATACGAAGCCATGAAAGAACAACTGTTGCAAGAAGCCAAAACCCATCAGTCCGAATGGAGCGATGCCGAAAACGGCTCATTGAACTAAGCGGAACCGGCAAACACGCCCCGCAACGTCGTCTGAAAAGTTTTCAGACGACGTTGAAACCCCGCCGCAGCAAGGTTTTGCCCCTCATTACCGTACCAACGGAAATCCGCCGCAAATACGGTGTAACCCGCAACGCAGGCAACAGTCGAAAACGCCGCCCCATAACAAACGTCGTCTGAAACCCCTCTCCCCTTTTTCAGACGACCCCATACAAAAAACGCCCTTTTCAGACGACCCCAAACGTCGTCTGAAACCCATCCACACAAGGAAGCACTCATGAGCGCACACCATGTCGAATTGAGAAACGTAACCAAACGCTTCGGCGCACAAAAAGCCGTCAACCAAGTCGATTTAGTCTTGAAGGCGGGGGAAAGTGTCGGTCTTGCCGGACACAACGGCGCAGGCAAGTCCACGCTCATCAAACTGATACTCGGGCTGATTACCCCCACCGAAGGCGAAGTCATGCTGCTGGGCGAGCGCACTGGAAGTAAAGCGGGCGCGCAGTTGCGCAGCCAAATCGGCTACCTGCCCGAAACCGTCGCCCTGCACCCTTCCCTCAGCGGCATCGAAACCCTCAATTTCTACGCCAAACTCAAAAAACAGCCGCTCACCAAAAACCACGAACTCCTCGAGCGTGTCGGCATTTCCCAAGCCGCCCGCCGCCGCGTCGGTACCTACTCCAAAGGCATGCGCCAACGCCTCGCCCTCGCCCAAGCGCTGCTGGGCGAACCCAAAGTATTGCTGTTTGATGAACCCACCACAGGCCTCGACCCCGCCTCGCGCCAAATGTTTTACGAAGTCGTGCGCGAACTCAACGGACGCGGCGCCACCGTCCTCCTCAGCACCCACGCCCTCGCCGAACTCGACGGCCACGCCGACCGCATCGTCGTCATGAAAAACGGCGTCAAAGTCGCCGACGGCAGCATGGACGAGCTGCACGTCCAAAGCGGACTCCCCCTCACCGTCAACATCCGCCTCAAAGCTCCGCGTCCGTTAAGCGGACGTTGGCAGCCGCTTTCAGACGACCTCAGCTATCAGGCGCAATGTCAGGCTGAAGAACGCATGGCATTACTCAGCGAACTGGGCAACCTGTCCGACCTCGCCTATCTCGACATCCACACACCCACACTCGACGACATGTACTCACAATTCTTAAAAAGGGAGGACGTATGAACCCCGTTTGGATTATCACCGGAAAAGAAGTCCGCGACAGCCTGCGCAACCGCTGGGTACTCGCCGCCTCCGTCCTGCTCGCCGCCCTCGCCCTCTCATTGGGCTTCCTCGGCAGCTCGCCCACAGGCTCGGTTAAAGTCGATCCGCTGACCGTAACCGTCGTCAGCCTCTCCAGCCTGTCCATCTTCCTGATCCCGCTCATCGCCATGCTCCTCTCCTACGATTCCCTCATTGGCGAAATCGAACGCGGCACCATGGCGCTGCTGTTGAGCTACCCCGTTTCCCGCAACCAAATCCTTGCCGGAAAATTCATCGGACACCTCATCATCCTCGCCCTTGCCACCACCGCAGGCTACGGAATCGCGGGCATCACGCTCCAACTCGCCAACGGCAGCTTCGACATCACCGCATGGAAACCCTTTGCCCTGCTGATTGCCGCCAGCGTCATTTTGGGCGCGGCATTCCTGTCCATGGGCTACCTCATCAGCGCGAAAGTGAAAGAACGCGGCACCGCCGCCGGTATTGCCATCGGCGTTTGGCTGTTTTTCGTCGTCATCTTCGACATGGCGCTTTTGGGCATCCTCGTCGCCGATACCCAGCAAACAATCACCGCACCCGTCGTCGAAACCGTCCTCCTTTTCAACCCTACCGACATCTACCGCCTGCTCAACCTGACCGGTTACGAAAACACCGCCATGTACGCAGGCATGGCAGGTTTGAGCGAACAAATCAGCCTGACCATGCCCGTATTGCTGACCGCGCAGATATTATGGGTTATTATTCCCCTTATCTTGGCAGCAAGAATTTTTGGAAAGCGACAAATATGAAAAAGATTTTACCTGCGCTCCTCGCCGCCCTGCTCCTGAGTGCCTGCCCTAAAGAGGATGACACCCCGCCGCCTGAGCCTCAGCAAATCAGCGACCGTGCCGTGGGGCACTATTGCAGCATGAACCTGACCGAACACAACGGCCCCAAAGCCCAAATCTACCTCAACGGCAAACCCGACCGCCCCGTCTGGTTCTCCACCATCAAACAGATGTTCGGCTACACCAAGCTGCCCGAAGAGCCTAAAGGCATCCACGTCATCTACGTTACCGACATGGGCAAAGTCAAAGACTGGAGCAAACCCAATGCCGACACCGCATGGATAGACGGCAAGAAAGCCTATTACGTCATAGAAAGCGGCTTCATCGGCGGCATGGGTGCAGAAGACGCCCTCCCCTTCGCCGACAAAGCCCAAGCAGAGAAATTTGCCAAAGAAAAAGGCGGCCGCGTCGTCAGCTTCGACGAAATGCCCGATTCCTACATCTTCAAATAATCCCTTCTCATAAAAAAGGTCGTCTGAAAACCTTATCCATCAGGTTTTCAGACGACCTTTTTATATAGTGGATTAACTCTAAATCAGGACAAGGCGACGAAGCCGCAGACAGTACAGATAGTACGGAACCGATTCACTTGGTACTTCAGCACCTTAGAGAATCGTTCTCTTTGAGCTAAGGCGAGGCAACGCCGTAATGGTTTAAAGTTAATCCACTATATCTGCGGTCTTAATCGGGCGATTCAGTTCAAATCACAAAATCCATCGCCGTACCCTGCAAACTCTGGTCCATGTCCGCCGACGGGGTTTTGACCGAACGCCCCACCGGTTTGGCAGGCACGCCGACGACGGTGATTGACGACGGTACGTCCGCAACGACCACGCTGCCTGCGCCGATTTTGGAATTGTCGCCGATGCGGATGTTGCCCAATATCGAAGCGTTCGCGCCGATCATCACGCCGTCGCCGATTTTCGGGTGGCGGTCGCCGCCTTCCTTGCCCGAGCCGCCGAGCGTTACGCCGTGCAGGATGGAAATATTGTTGCCCAACACGGCGGTTTCGCCGGCGACGAAACCGGTGGCGTGGTCGAGCATCAGCCCATGACCGAAACGGGCGGCGGGGTGGATATCGACGCCGAACACTTCCGACATGCGGTTTTGCAGGAAATACGCCAGCGTTTTGCGGCCGTTTTGATAGAGCCAGTGGTTGATGCGGTGCGCCTGAATGGCGTGGAAACCTTTGAAATACAAGAGCGGCAGCGAATATTCGTCGCAGGCGGGGTCGCGTTCGTAAATGGCTTTCAAATCGGCTTCGACGCAGTTGCTGATGCGCGCGTCGCTGCCCAATGCCTGCTGGTAGATTTCAAACAGGGCGCGCACGTCCATAATCGGGCTGCCGAGTTTGCTGGAAAGGTGGTAGGCAAGGACGGAATCGAGCGAGTCGTGGCGCAACACGGTTTGGTGCAAAAAGCTCGCCAGCATCGGTTCGGCTGCGGCTGCGGCTGCGGTTTCTTCGCGGATGGTGTGCCAGAGGTTGAAATCGGTTGTGTTCAGGTGGTCTTTTTTCATGTCGGGGGTCGTCTGAAAATAGGAAGGTATCGGCGTATCTTACCTTTTATCAACGATTTGCGATAGCGCATTGCGGAATATGCTTATGATGGTTTCCGTGTGCTTGAAGTTTTTTCAGACGACCTTATATAACGTAGCATTCGATTCAAACCATTCCAAAGGATGCACGAAATGAGCGAACATCACGAACAATATCAACATGAAACCGAAGAGGCGGTAAACGCAGAAGCCGCCCAAAACCCCAATACCGAACAACCCGAAGCTGCTGAACCGCCGACTTACGAAGAATTGCAGGCGCGTATCGCCGAGTTGGAAGGGCAGTTGAAAGACAGCGAATTGCGCGGCTTGGCGAACGAGCAAAACCTGCGCCGCCGCCATCAACAGGAAATCGCTGATACGCACAAGTTTGCCGGACAAAAATTCGCCGCCGAAATGCTGCCGGTCAAAGACTATCTCGAAATGGCGCTGCTCGACCAAAGCGGCAATTTCGACGCGCTGAAAATGGGCGTGCAAATGACGCTGAACGAATTGCAAAAAGCATTTGACGCCACGCACATCAAAGAAATCAACCCGCAGCCCGGCGACAAACTCGACCCGCACCAACATCAAGCAATGCAGGCGGTCGTCAGCGAGCAAGAGCCGAACACCATCGTCAGCGTCATGAAAAAAGGCTACACCCTGTCCGACCGCGTATTACGTCCCGCAATGGTTGTCGTGGCGAAACAAGAATCCTGAAGGCACCGCTTGATAAAGTTTATCAAGCATAAAATTTTCAGACGACCCTTCCCCGTCCCTCAAGCTCCAATCCCGCTTTTGGAAAATCATTCCGATGATGCTCAATCGGAAAACAAAGACAAGGTCGTCTGAAAAACAAAATACCGTCCTGTGGATAAATAGTCTAGTTTGTTGAATTTTATATAAAAAAAATTTCAACAAAACCCTTGAAAAAATATCGGGCAACCTTATTTACAGGTCAACGGAACAAATGTTCCACACAATTATTAATTTAAAAAATCTTTTTAGGAGCAACATCAATATGGCAAAAGTAATCGGTATCGACTTAGGTACAACCAACTCTTGTGTATCCATCTCTGAAAACGGTCAAACCAAAGTTATTGAAAACGCAGAAGGCGCACGCACTACGCCGTCTGTCGTCGCTTATCTGGACGGCGGCGAAGTCCTCGTCGGCGCACCGGCCAAACGCCAAGCCGTAACCAACGCTAAAAACACCATCTACGCTGTCAAACGTTTGATCGGTCATAAATTTGAAGACAAAGAAGTCCAACGCGACATCGAATCCATGCCTTTCGAAATCATCAAAGCCAACAACGGCGATGCATGGGTGAAAGCGCAAGGCAAAGAGCTGTCTCCGCCGCAAGTTTCCGCAGAAGTCCTGCGTAAAATGAAAGAAGCCGCCGAATCTTATTTGGGCGAAAAAGTAACCGAAGCCGTGATTACCGTTCCGGCCTATTTCAACGACAGCCAACGTCAAGCCACCAAAGACGCAGGCCGCATCGCCGGTTTGGACGTAAAACGCATCATCAACGAGCCGACCGCAGCCGCTTTGGCATTCGGTATGGACAAAGGCGACAACAAAGACCGCAAAGTAGCCGTATATGACTTGGGCGGCGGTACCTTCGATATTTCCATCATCGAAATCGCCAACCTCGACGGCGACAAACAATTCGAAGTATTGGCCACCAACGGCGACACCTTCTTGGGTGGTGAAGACTTCGACCAACGCCTCATCGACTACATCATCGCCGAGTTCAAAAAAGACCAAGGCATTGATTTGAAACAAGACGTGATGGCATTACAACGCCTGAAAGAGGCTGCCGAAAAAGCCAAAATCGAATTGTCCAGCGGCCAGCAAACCGAAATCAATCTGCCGTACATCACCATGGACGCAACCGGCCCGAAACACTTGGCAATGAAAATTACCCGTGCCAAATTCGAAAGCCTGGTTGAAGACCTGATTGCCCGCTCTATCGAGCCTTGCCGCACCGCATTGAAAGATGCCGGCTTGAGCACCAGCGACATCGACGACGTGATTTTGGTCGGCGGTCAGTCCCGTATGCCGAAAGTACAAGAAGCCGTAAGAGACTTCTTTGGCAAAGAACCGCGCAAAGACGTGAACCCTGACGAAGCCGTTGCCGTAGGCGCAGCGATTCAAGGCGAAGTATTGAGCGGCGGCCGCAGTGACGTATTGCTGCTGGACGTAACCCCTCTGTCCTTGGGTATCGAAACCATGGGCGGCGTGATGACCAAGCTGATTCAGAAGAACACCACCATCCCGACTAAAGCGTCGCAAGTGTTCTCTACCGCCGAAGACAACCAAAGCGCAGTAACCATCCATGTACTGCAAGGCGAACGCGAACGCGCTTCCGCCAACAAATCTTTGGGTCAGTTCAACTTGGGCGACATCGCACCCGCACCGCGCGGCATGCCGCAAATCGAAGTCACCTTCGACATTGACGCCAACGGCATCCTGCACGTTTCCGCCAAAGACAAAGGCACAGGCAAAGCCGCCAACATCACCATCCAAGGTTCTTCAGGCTTGAGCGAAGAAGAAATCGAACGCATGGTGAAAGATGCCGAAGCCAACGCTGAAGAAGATAAAAAACTGACTGAATTGGTCGCTTCCCGCAACCAAGCCGAAGCCCTGATTCACTCCGTGAAAAAATCTTTGGCCGACTACGGCGACAAACTCGACGCAGCTGAGAAAGAAAAAATCGAAGCCGCGTTGAAAGAAGCCGAAGAAGCCGTGAAAGGAGACGACAAAGCCGCTATCGATGCCAAAGCCGAAGCACTGGGTGCAGCCAGCCAAAAACTGGGCGAAATGGTTTACGCGCAAGCGCAAGCCGAAGCCCAAGCAGGCGAAAGCGCACAAGCCGAACCGTCTTCCGCCAAGAAAGACGACGACGTGGTAGATGCCGACTTTGAAGAAGTAAAAGATGACAAGAAATAATTGAGATCGTCTGAAAAAAGCGCGAATCGTAAGGTTCGCGCTTTTTGTTTTTTGCTTGATGTGATGTTTTCAGACGACTTCTTGAGATGCGGCATTTCCATTTAAAAGCAAAACGCATCCGACATCCTGCCATATAGTGGATTAACTCTAAATCAGGACAAGGCGACGAAGCCGCAGACAGTACAGATAGTACGGAACCGATTCACTTGGTACTTCAGCACCTTAGAGAATCGTTCTCTTTGAGCTAAGGCGAGGCAACGCCGTACCGGTTTACAGTTAATCCACTATAAAAACCAAAAGGTCGTCTGAAACCCAATACCATGATTTCAGACGACCTTTAAACAAAAACAATCTTGTCTTATTCCGAATATGTAAACTTCGCGCGCTTGACGTTGCAAAAAATTTCATACGGAATCATACCGGCAGCTTCGGCGACTTCGTTGATGTTGACAACATCGCCCCACAATTCGACTTCTGCACCCAAACCTTCTTGGGAAGCGTCGAGTTCGACGGTAATCATGTCCATAGACACCCTGCCGATGATGCGGCTGCGTTTGCCTTCGACGGCAACAGGCGAATTGGTCGAGGCGCGGCGCGGATAGCCGTCGGCGTAGCCGCAGGCAATCAGACCAACACGGGTGGACTTGCTGGTGTAAAACGTCGCGCCATAACCGATAGGAGAATGAGGTTGCAGGACGCGTTCGCCGAATACGCAGGAAGTCAGGCGCATCACGGGTTTCAGGCGTTCATCCACGCCGCCGAACGGAGAAATGCCGTAAAGCGCCAGACCGGCACGCCCCCAGTCGCGGCGCGCTTCGGGCACGTTCAAGATGGCGGCAGAATTGGCGAGGCTTTCTTCGCCTTCCAAGCCTTCACACGCCAAATCAAAGGCTTCAAGCTGCATTTCGGTCATGCCGTTGTCGGGTTCGTCGGCACAGGCGAAGTGGCTGAATTTGACGATGCTGTCGACGTGTTTGCATTGTTTCAGGGCGGTGTAGGCGGAAGTGTAATTGTGCGGGAAGAAGCCGGCACGGTGCATACCGGAATCCATTTTGAGCCAGACTTTGACGGGGTGCTGCCAATGATGGGCGATTAAGGCTTCAAGTTGCCATTGGCTGCCGACGCCCGGCCACAAATTGTATTTATCGACGGTGGCGTATTCCGCCGCTTCAAACACGCCTTCGAGCAATACGATGGGATTGGTAATGCCGCTCTCACGCAATTCGACGGCTTCGTCCACGGTGGCGACGGCAAACCCGTCGGCAATTTCAGACAATGCATGGGCGCACCGTACCGCGCCGTGCCCGTAAGCGTCCGCTTTGATGACGGCAAGCATCTTGCCGCCGTGAATCTGTTTCAGGGTTTGATAATTGTGGCGCAGATTGTCCAAACGGATTCGGGCATTTAATGGACGCATGATTTGTTCTTTCTGTTAATGAAGGTCGTCTGAAAATGGATATTCACGTTTTCAGACGACCTTAAAATATGGCTAATGCTTATAATTATAGGCTTAAAGACGCATTTTTTAAATATCCGATGCGCCCGCCCAATTAATTATCCTATTAATGGACAAGCATCAATCCGACTAACCTAAGATAAAAATCCCCAAATATTGGACATTTGAACGAATCGTCCAGACGAAGTTCTTGGTGTGAAAATACTTTTCGCAGGAAGCCTGCTTTTATAGTGGATTAACTTTAAACCAGTACGG